>CAMKAB010000119.1 GCA_946410375.1 uncultured Spirochaetaceae bacterium | reverse complement strand
AACGAGTCTTGAGGAGTTTTTAAAGGGCGATAAATTGTATGTGGTAAAGGAAAAAAGAAATTCGAAGTATACGGCGTTTCCACCCGGAGAAGTAGTGAAAAGAGCGAAAAGCGCCTTGGGAAAACATAAAGGGAAATACAATCTTTTCAGTCATAACTGCGAGCATTTCGCCTATTGGTGCAAATACGGAGTGTCCGAATCCGGTCAGATTCAAAATCTTATGGAAGCGGTGAAAATAATTCTTGCCGGAATGATACTGGCATAAATGTTTTCCAGCCTGCGCTTCGTTTAAACGTTCAGGAGAAGTGAAAGTCGCATATTGACCTAATTTATAGTCTGTGATAATGTTTTTAAGCCGCATTATGTGGTTTTTAACTGAAAGCGAATATTTTTGAAAATAATATAAAATATAATATCGGAGGTATAAAGTGAAGAAGTCCGCAAAAAAAAGAGTTCGTCAGTCTGCTGATGCAAGAATGAGAAACAGACAGACAAAGAGCACATTCCGTACGGCAATTAAAAATTTTGAAGCTGCCGTGCTTGCCGGAGATAAGGCAAAGGCGGAAGAGGCTAAGAAACTCAGTGAAAAACTTCTTGATTCCGCTGCAAGCAAGGGAATTATTCACCACAATACAGCAGACAGAAAGAAGTCCAGAATTGCTTTGAAATTTAATAAAATGGCTTAATTTAGCATTACGGTCCGGGAGCGGCAAGGTGTGATTGTGTTGAATGTTGCTCCGAAATTTAGATATTTTTTTATTTTTTTTGTGTACAAAAACAGGGAGTATGCTTAAAATATAAGAAGAAAGGCCATGATGTAAGTAGCAAAACTTACTTTAAAACGGCATAATGCCTAAATTAAGGAGACTATAGTAATGGAAAGGTCTAAATTAACCAAAGCAGAGATCGTTGAGAAACTTCATGGTAACCTAGACTTGAACAGAGACGATGTTCGTCAGATTCTTGATTCTTTTTTTGATGAGATAAAAAAGGCGTTAAAAGAAAATCAGGTTATTGAGTTGAGAGGTTTCGGTACTTTTGAAGTGAAGGTTCGTAAAGGGAAGGAAAAGGCGAGAAATCCGAAAACGGGAGATATCGTATCCGTGGACGAACACGGAGTTGCTGTTTTCAGACCTGGAAAAGAACTGAAAGAGATGGTTTGGTGATTTTAGCGTACGTAAGTGCGCGTTTGTATCCTTAATTACGATGTACTTAAAAGGTTTTATAAAAAACATAAATAAAGACATTAATAAAGAACAGGAAACTGTTCTAAAGGACAGAAGCCTCAGAGTATTATTCTCTGAGGTTTTTACATTGTTGGTGTCCGCTTTTGTTTTATCCGCGTCTTTTCCGGGATTTTTGAGTCGGGACGGGATCGGTTTTCTTGTATTTGTCGCTTTAATTCCGCTTTTCGGAGTAATTCACAACACAACTTTTAAAACAGTCTGGTTTTACGGTTTTCTGTACGGATATGCGTATTACATGATTTTCAATTATTGGCTCTCCGCATTTCATCCGCTTGCAAACGTTCTTGTGCAGGTGATAAAGGGAACGGAAATGACGGGGCTCTTTTTATGTCTGAAACTAGCTGATGCGCACGCGAAGGAAAAGTTTGCGAGCCTTTTTCAGGCGTTAATATGGGTTTCGTACACGTATCTTTCTCAAAACTGGTTTGCGGGTTATCCGTACGGTACGGCGGCTTATGCGCTTTTCAAGTACAGAATTCTTATTCAGATTGCATCGTTTTCGGGAATTTGGCTCCTTAATTTCATCATTGTCCTTCCGCAGGCGTTTATCGGCAATTATTTGTGCGACAGGGTGAGTTCCACTCGGGGAAAATTCAGCCTCGGGCTTGGCAATCATATGCGGCGTCATATTGTTCTTGCCGTGTGCTATGCGGTGATTGTTCTCTTTCAGATTATGTTCGGAATTGCGCATATTTCTTATGTGAATAAGAAAATACCGAAGAGAGTTTATTCGGTTATCACTGTGCAGCACAATGCGGATTCGTGGAAAGGCGGATATGCAACTTATGAGAAAAACTTTACCACTTTAAAGAATTTGAGCAATGAGGCGCTTGAAAAAAATCCGGATGCCGATATGATTGTCTGGTCGGAAACGGCTTTTGTGCCTTCCGTGAATTGGTATACCAATTATAAGTATGCAGGCGATGATAAAGGCTCGCAATTTGATTATTTGCGTAAAATTCAGGTGTTAGTTGACGATTTTGTCAGCTTCGGAAAAGGGCTTGGCATTCCGCTTGTAACGGGGAATCCTTTTTCGGTTCTTTCCGAGGGAGCGTCTTCGCCGTATGATGAAGAGGGCTACTGGAATAAAGACGACTATAACAGCGTTATTCTTTTTGATGAAGGCACGCTTAAAGATATGTATTTGAAACAGCATTTGGTTCCGTTTACTGAGCACTTTCCTTATGAAAAGCAGCTTCCGCTGTTGTACAAAATATTGCTTGCAAACGATTACAACTGGTGGCTGGAGGGTAAGGAATCAAAGGTTATGCACACATCAAACGGACTGAACTTTTCCTCTCCGATCTGTTTTGAAGACGTGTTCGGCTCTCTTAATGCCGAATTTGCGGAAAACGGGGCGGATGTACTCATAAATCTTACCAATGATTCGTGGTCGGGAAGCGAGGATGCGGAGCGTCAACACGGATACATGGCTGTTTTCAGAGCCGTTGAAACGGGCCTTCCCGTGCTTCGGAGCACAAACAGCGGACTTACCTGCCTTATTTTGCCGGACGGAAGAATCGCAGGAGAAATGGAGCCGTTTACTGAAGGATACAGAAGTTGGGATGTGCCGGTTTATGAAAGGGGAAAAGACACTCTGTATGTCCGCTATAAGGATTTAATTGCAAAAATGTGCACCTGCGCGACCTCTTTTATATTATTGTATTTGCTTTCACGCGCGGCGTATTGCAGACTCACGGAAAAAAGGCGTGTGAACGGAGAGTATATTCCGAAGCGGAAGAATAAGAAAAGCTGTTAGCTCCGGGAGCGGAAAAATTCAACGCAGGCGTTTTCGGAACCAGAAAATCGGGGGAGAAAGATAATTCATGAACGTATCAATTTTTTTAATCGGAACGGAACTTGTCAGAGGGATTATTCAGGATAAGCACACGATGTTTCTCACTTCAAAACTTACCTCTATGGGGTATGCTGTGAGGCGCTGCGTTATTATCCCCGACGACGGCTCGGTTAAGGAAGAAATAGAGCGTGCCGTTCCGGACAGCGATGTTATTCTCCTTACGGGCGGTCTCGGACCGACCTCCGATGATATAACCCGTGAAGTTGTGGCGTCCCTTGCCGGTGTTCCGCTTGAAAAAAATACGCAGGTGTGGAATCGGCTTTACGATAAAATAGGGGATAGGATTTACGGTGCGAATGAGGTTCAAACTCTTTTCCCTAAAGGTTTTACGGTGATTGATAATCCTTTGGGAACGGCAGCCGGATTCTCGGGTTTTCTTAAAAGAGACCGGGCAGAGGCGGATGGAGGCGGAGTTTTGATTTTTTGCATGCCGGGACCTCCGAGGGAAATGCAGCCGATGTTCATAAACACGGTTGAACCTGCGCTTGCCGATTATATCGGAAGGAATAATACGGGTACGGATGAGTATTCCGTGTTCCTGCTTGCCGAAGCCCGGTTAGAAGATTTATGCCGTCAGGTGAAGCTGGTAAACGGTTTGGACGGCGTGTCGTGGGGAACCCGGTTCCAAGACTGCAAAATCAGTCTTTATGTAAACGGAGAGAATGCCGGGGAAAGACGGCTTTTTGCGGAAAAATTGCGCGCCATTGCAGGAAAGGGCCTTATTGCGGACGGTTGTACCGAAGCCGTTCAAATACTGGTGAATACATTGCGAGAAAAGAATTATCTTGTTTCAACAGCGGAAAGCGCTACATCGGGACTTCTTGCAAAGCTTTTAACCGATATTCCGGGCTCTTCCGCATGGTACTGGGGCGGGGTGAATTCATACAGCGCCGATGCGAAGATTAAAATGCTTTCGGTAAATGAAAAAGAAATAAAAGAACACGGAATGGTTACTTTGGAATGTGCAAAGGAAATGGCTGAGGGTGTTTTGCGCATATCGGGAGCGGATTTGGGTGTTTCCATAACGGGTATTGCGGGTCCTTCGGGAGAAGAGGAAGGGAAACCGCTCGGAACGGTTTGCATAGGATGCGCGTCCGTAAAGAAAAACGGTGAAGGCGCGTCTTCGGACGGGGCGGACTGCGAAGCTGTTATGGTGAAAATGTCCCATCATACGAGGGAGTCTGGCAGGCGGCGTTTTGCTGTAATCGCGCTCATTTTAGCGAATTTTTATCTTCTCGGTGTTCCTCTTATTGACATTGTGAGTACTTGGAACTATATTTAATAATCATTTATATGTTTGTTCTGCTTTCGT
>CAMKAB010000118.1 GCA_946410375.1 uncultured Spirochaetaceae bacterium | reverse complement strand
TGCGAGGGTTCGACACTCGAGTTCGGAGCTGCGTGCTTAGTCGGGTCGGAGTTCGACTCGCGAATAATGCCGGAATTCGGCGTTTCGGGGCTCGTATAACGGGCGGCTCGATGCGGCGTTCGGCCCTCGTGTTGTTCGAGAGCATGACACTCGAGCTCGGAACTGCGGGCTTAGTCGGGGCGTTGTTCGACTCGCGAATAATGGCGGAATTCGGCGTTCGGGGCTCGTATAACGGGCGATTCGATGCCTTGTTCGGCCCGGCTGCTAAGGCTATGATTTATCCGGCGGAAATGGTTGATATAACCCGAAAAAAAGAGGAAACGTGTATGAAGAGCATGACAGGCTTCGGCCATTATGAATATTCAAATGACTATTTTGTTATTACAACTGAAATTAAGGCGTATAATAACCGCTATTTGGATGTGTCTTTTTCGGCACCGTCGTATTTGTCTTTTTACGAAATGACGGCGCTGGAAAAGGTGAAAAATTCGGTGAACAGAGGACATCTTGATGTGTCTGTTAAGGTTAAGAACCTGAAAGATGTTTTTGTTGTCGGTGTTGACGAGTGCGTGGTGCGCTCGTATACGGAGGCGGCGAAGAAAATCCTTTCAATTTGCAGGGAGGAAGGACTTGATTTTAGCATAAATTTCTCCGACATATTCTCTTCAGACGGGGTTTTGCGTCAGGATGCGGAAAATGCGGAAGAGAAATACAGGGAAGCCCTTGATTATTCTTTGAGTGAGTGTTTAAAGGAGCTTTGCGCATTTAAAGAACGTGAAGGCGAGGCGACAAAACGAGACCTTGAGGAGAAAATCGGAGGTATTGAGGACTCTCTGAAAAAGGTTGAGGCGAGAGCGGGTGAGCTTGAGTCTATGATAAAGGACAATCTCAGAGCGAGAATCACCGAAATGGGGCTTGATTCCTCTTATGATGAATCAAGAATACTGACGGAAGTTGCCGTAATGCTTGTTCGGTATACGATTAACGAGGAAATCGTGCGCTTGGGCGAGCATATCAGAGAATTTAAAAAACTTTTGGAGAGCCGGGAACCTGTCGGAAAGAAGATGGATTTTCTCTGTCAGGAAATGAATCGCGAGATAAATACAATCGGTTCGAAAAGTCAGATCGCCGAGATAAATCTCGAGGTGGTGAAAATGAAGGACGACCTGGAAAACATCAGAGAGGAAATTCGGAACATAGAGTAATTTCGGAATATGGAGTAAATCCCGGTGCCGGACCAGCAGATTACGGAAGTGCAACATCAAGAAATTTGTCTGTAATTTCGGAATATGGAGTAAATCCCGGTGCCGGAAAGCACCGAATGAAATATAGGAGCGTAGTGCGTTAAAGCGCGATAAGGAGAGAATATGAGAATAGCGATTTCGGGAAAAAGCGGGTGCGGGAACACAACGGTGAGCACAATGCTTGCGGAGCGTCTCGGATATAAACTTGTAAATTACACGTTTCGACAGATGGCGGAAGAAGAGGGCGTGTCTTTTGAAGAATTCTGCAAAAAGGCTGAAAAAGATTACAATATTGACCGCAGATTGGATGCGAAGATGGTCGAGCTCGCCATGCAGGAAGAGAACAGCGTTTTGGGAAGCAGACTTGCGATCTGGAATATGAACGATGCCGACTTAAAGGTGTATTTGCTTGCGTCTGATGAAGAACGCGCACGGAGAATACACAAGAGGGAGGGCGGTTCGTTTGAAAAAAAACTGGAAGAGACAAGGGCTCGCGATGCTCGGGATAGCGCCCGTTATAAGAAAATTTACGGAATTAATAATGCCGACACATCTTTTGCCGATATTGTTATAGACACGGAGGGGAAGACGCCCGATGAAATTGTTTCCATTATTTTAGGCGAAATTGAGAAAAAAAGAGCAGCAAAGTGAACATTTTTCGGAAAGATTTCGCACTATGGAGAGATAGTGTTTGTCTGAGTTTTATTCATTGTGCGATTTTGTTCCGAAAAGTCTGTTGTAATGCTTTTGTATCGCAGCTGTTGTCTCGCGGTTGTTGTATCGCGATAAATCAAACAGATTGCGAAAACGATCGGAGACTTCACAAAGACGGGTAAAATTCTTATAATTAGCCGGTACGCTTCCTTGCGTGTTGTATCGGACGTTATTGCGTGTTTTATTTAACGTGATGGGAGCCGGATGCGAGTACATTAAGTTTGGAGGTTTGACGTGAGCATACCACTTGATAAAATGATAGATTCAAAGAAAAATGTTTATGAAATGACTTGTGTTGCGATAAAGGAGGCGTCAATTATCGCAAATAACAAGGATGCGGTGGAAGCGCTGGACGAAAAAAAAGAGAAGATTGTTTCCAACGTTTTGAATAAAGTTTTAAACGACGAAATTGAATACACAAGAGAATAGGCTGGATTTTTCCGTCTACGCAAATAAAAACGTTGTTTTTCTCTTTGGTCCCACCGCGGTGGGTAAGACTGCTTTGTTGCAGTCTTTTTTTTCGGAAGGTTACGAGGTTGTGAACGCCGATTCCGTTCAGGTGTACAAGAACTTGAACATCGGTTCGGCTAAGGCGGACCCCGGCATGGTTCCGCGCCATCATCTTGTGGATATTCTCGAACCGTGGGAAAGTTTTAATGTGGCGACGTTTGTGCGTCTTGCTGATGAAGCGTGTTCCGATATTATCTCTCGCGGAAAAACTCCCGTTCTTTCAGGCGGAACGGCGTATTATTTCAAGCATTTTTTATACGGTTTGTCCGAGGCGCCGGAGGCTTCTCCCGAAGTTCGTCGGGACGTTGCTTCGTTTATGGAAAGTGAGGGAAAAGATGGAGCGTTTGATTATTTGCGCTCCGTTGACCCTGAATCCGCGCGGAAAATCCATCCGAATGATGTGTACAGAGTCTCTCGTGCGATAGAGGTGTTTCGTCAGACAGGTCGTCCGCTTTCTTCATTCAAGGTCCCGTCTGTTCCGCGAGGAGGTATGAGACCTTTGATTATCGGTTTGTATCGTGAAAAAGCGGAACTGGATGAAAGAATCAGGCTCAGAGTGGATATGATGTTCAAGGAAGGTCTTGTTGAAGAGGTGAGGTCGCTGATATCCATGGGGGCTTCTTCAGCATGGCAAAGCATGCAGGCAATCGGGTACAGGGAGTTTATTTCTGCGATAGAGCGTGATAACGAGGAGAGCGATAAGGCGGAAGATGGTGCTCGGGAGTGTTTGAACGGATCTTCTCCGCGAGTATGTTCCAATTGCGACGCGGGAAAAACGGAAAATGCTGCGGATGGAATACGAAGGCGTCTTTCGCGGTTTGAATTGCTTGATTTTGGCGAAATAAGGGAAGAGATTATCATGAATTCCGTTCATTATGCCAAGCGTCAGAACACGTTTTTCAATTCTTTTCATGATGTGAAGCGTATTCATGCGGAGGATACCGAAACCCTGAAAAAGATTTTGAACGCTGCGCTTGAGGAGTAAGCCCGGCGCGGGGCAGGTGTTTGCGGGGTTGCGGAGGAGCGGATGGCTGACAGCCGGAATGAGGGTATCGGAGAACACAGGACAGCTCGGCGCGGGACAGGTGCTTGCGATGTTGCGGAAAGCGGATGGCTTGGGACCGGAGCCGGAATTGCAATGCGGAAAACAGCCGATCCGGATTTGGGTTTATCTTTGTTTGAAGACTTTTTGAAGACTTTGTTAGCAAAGATATGTGCCTGCACATGTTTGTTTGCCCGGATAGATATTTTTTTCATTTCGTATTGACAAATATTTGTGAAAGTTGTAGGTTGTTTTTGTTACGAATTTGATTATCGGGCTTTTAGGCAGAGGGGGTGAGAGCTGTGGCATACGTTAAATGTGATGATAACGATACCGTCGAGAGAGCTATTAAGAAGTTCAAGAGACTGGTAGAAAAAGAAGGTATCATCAGAGAGTTTAAGATGCGTCAGTATTTTGAGAAGCCTTCTGCTATTGAGCACAGAAAGAAGAAAGCACTTGCGAGAAAGCAGATGAAGAAGAATAGGAAGATGCATTCCGGTAAGGCTTTTTGATTGATTTTATGTTTAGTATATAAGTGCATTGATGATATGCGCTTATATATTATATTGCGCCTGTGGTATAACGGTATTACCTCAGCCCTCCAAGCTGAAGACGCGGGTTCGACTCCCGTCGGGCGCTTAATTTAGGGATCTTTGCAGAGTGCATAGGTCTTTTTTTTTGCGGTTTTTCCGGAATTTGTAAAGAAATGCGGACGGATGAAATATGCCGATTGCAGGTAAAAATGTACGGATGGCTGTGTTTGTTCTTGTGTTTGAAAAATGTTTTTAAAGAGTAGGGGGACTGTATGGGACAGCGAGGTGAGGTTTTTTCAACAAAATTACAGGTAGGAGACAGGACATATTTTTTTAACGTGAAAGAAAATTTCAGAAAAGATATGTATTTAAACCTTGTGGAGAGCAAAAT
>CAMKAB010000117.1 GCA_946410375.1 uncultured Spirochaetaceae bacterium | reverse complement strand
CTCCGAAGGCTTTGGAACGGGTGGAGAGGTCTGAAACGGTGTGTATGTACCTTGACTTGAAAATCGCGTTAAAGAACGGAGAGCGCGGACAAACGCCGTTTACTCCGGCTGTGAGCGTTTTAATTCAGATGAATGCTCGTTTGAATCAGATAAAAGAGAATGGCGGGGCGGATTATGAAATTGCAAGAACAGCTGAGAGAGCGCGTTTTTTCAGGGAGAATATACAGGATTTGCCGTTTGAATTCTTTTCGGAGAGGATGTCAAATGCCGTAACACCGCTTCATCCTCTAACCTGTGATGCATTTAAAATTTTTGAAATAATCAAGAATGAATACGGAATGTATATTTGTCCGAACGGCGGAGATTTAAGGAACACGGTGTTCAGGGTGGGACATATAGGAGAACTTTCTTTGGACGATTACAGAACGCTTATTGAGGCGTTTAGGGATTTGCGGAGAAGAGGCGTTATTTAAGGCGAAATTTTTTTTTGGCGGACTTCGGGTTTGAACTTTGCGCTACGGGCTACTGAATGCGGGAAAAACGCAATAAACGAAGCGCGGCATGCGGGTTTTAAGGCTGAAACCCGGATTATGAATCCCGAATTTCACGCCGAAAAATGCTGTTTTAGATGAATTCCGCTCGGGAGGAGACTTATGACAAAGGTTATAACGTATGGCACGTATGATTTATTTCACTACGGACACAAAGCGCTTCTTGAACGGGCGAAGGCGCTCGGTGATTATCTGATTGTCGGTGTAACCGGAGATGATTTTGATAAAAACAGAGGTAAAATAAACGTACATCAGTCCTTGATGGAGCGGATTGAAAACGTCAGACGTACGGGAATCGCCGATGAGATAATAGTTGAAGAGTATGAGGGACAGAAAATAGATGATATTAAACGCCTCGGCGCGGATATTTTCACCGTAGGTTCGGACTGGGAAGGTAAGTTCGATTATTTGAACGATTACTGCAAGGTTGTGTACCTGCCGCGAACGGAAGGGGTTTCAAGTTCGCAGCTGAGGAGCGAAATTCAAAAGATAAAAACGGGCTTTATAGGGGATGAAGACCTCTGTAAAAAGCACATGAAAGAGGCGTCTTACGTAAACGGACTTGTGCTGTCCGATGAGAGGGATTTTAATTCGATTCTGAAAACGTGTGATGCTGTGTATATTTCGTCTCATGCGAAATTGCGCTATGAAATGGTAAAAAGCGCTTTGGAAGCGGGTTTGCACGTTGTATGCGAGTCGCCGTTCGCCTTAAACGAAGCGGACGCGAAAGAGCTGATAGCGTTAGCTAAGGAACGGAACCTTGTTCTGATTGATGCGATTAAAACGGCATATTCCACCGCGTATAACCGTATGCTGCTTCTTCTTAAAACAGGAGAAATAGGGAGAGTTATGAACGTGGATGCGGTGTGTACCAGTTTGCACGACTTGCAGGACGGCAGAACCGAGGGAAAGCAGGGGAGCCTTTTTGCGTGGGGAGCCACGGCTCTTTTGCCTGTTTTGCAGATTCTTGGAACGAATTATGAGGATTGCGGGATAACAAGCTTTTTCTCCGATACGGACACCGGTTTTGATCTTTTTACCAAACTTGACTTTACCTACGGGAATGCGAGCGCAACCGTGAAAGTCGGAAAAGGCGTAAAAAGCGAGGGCTCTCTTGTTGTGAGCGGAACAAAAGGATATGTTTATGTGCCTGCGCCCTGGTGGAAAACCGATTATTTTGAAGTTCGCAAAGAGAACGCCGAAGAAAACAGACGTTTCTTTTACAGACTAGACGGCGAGGGTATTCGCTATATGTTTGTGAACTTTGTTAATTCTATTGAAAATAAGAAATTATCTTACGTTGATGACGAAGTGTCCGTTCGGATTTCAAAGATTTTCGAGAGATTCGAAAGTCGTAAAAACGTCAGAATTATAAAGTGAAAATTATGAATAATTGCGGGAATAAAAATGGATAATAACACGCTGAGACGTTTGCAACTGACGGAGCTTGAGGTTCTTACCGAACTGGACAGGGTGTGCAGAGAAAACGATATAGAATATGTGATTGCGTTCGGAACGATGCTCGGAGCCGTGCGTCATAACGGATTTATTCCGTGGGATGACGACATAGACGTTATGATGACTCGTCCTGCGTATGAAAAATTCAAGGGACTTAGAGATAAGCTTAATCCTGAGATTGCATATTTTCAGGACCACGACACCGATTCCTCATATATTTGGGGCTACGGGAAGCTAAGACGTACGGGAACCCGGTATGTCAGAGCGGGTCAGGAGCATATCAAGTCCAACACCGGAATTTTTATTGATGTTTTTCCTATGGACGGTATTCCGAGAGGACTTATCGGCTGTTTTTTTCAGGATATTCGTTTGTATTTTATTAGAAAAACTCTGTGGTCGCGGGTGGGTTATAAAAACGCCCGCGGTGTCGAACGGCTTTTTTACGGATTTTTAAAGCGGTTTTCAGTAGAAGGTTGTTTTAAAGCTCTGAATAAGGAGATTGCAAAGAATACGGATTCGGACAGAGTGCGGATTCTGATGATGCCGTGCGACGGAAAGGCGAATAAACTGAACAGAGGAAGAAAGAAGTACGGAATGGAAAAGCGATTTCTGACGAGTCGCGCACTGTATCTGTTTGAAAATAAATACTTTTATGGTACAAAGGATTTCGATGGTGTTTTAAACTATCTTTTTAACGACTATATGACACTTCCTCCCGAGGAAAAAAGGGTGCAGAATTCGCCTGCTGCCGAGATTGTTTTTTGCGGCGGAGCGGGAGATCATGGAAAATAGTTGCTACTGATTTACGGAGACGAAATGAAGAAAATTTTTTTATTTCTGTTAGTTGTGATTGTATCTTTTCCCCTTTTTTCAACAGGGCTTTTATACTCACAAGATAGCGATTTAGTACAGGAATTATATGGATTGTTCAGGAAAGGAAACGCGGTTCTTCCGTCTTTTATCTTTCCTGTTTCGGCAGATACGCTGCTGGAAGTTATTGAATACACCGCGCTGGAAGACGCACTGTACGGTGAGTCTTTAGATTCTTTATACGCGATAGAGAGAGAACTTTCAGGGGAGAATGTTTTGTATAGAGCGTCCCGGGATTTCGCTTTTAATGCGGATGCCGAGGCTTCGGTTCTTGTCTACACACAGTCCGCCGACGAAAAGGATATCTTTAGGGAAAAATATTCTTATCAGCCGGGTTACGAAGTTCCGTTCAGAAACAATCAGGTCCCTTCTTTTTTGAAAGGGGGCGCCGATTTGTTTATGACAAGGTACGCCACAGGGCACTTCGAATATGAATATTCCACGAATTTTGAAGAATACACTCTGAATAAGACGCAATCCAATATTCCTATCGGACGTAACAGGCTGGATTCCGTTCCGTTTAATGTGTATTTGAATGTGGGAACGAAGCACATCAGCGCATTTGCAGGAAAAGTCCGTTCGTCAAGCGGAGCGGGAATAACGGGAAACCTCGGTATAGGAGATAATTTTCTTTTCAGAAATACGATTAAATTTCAGATTAACGCTTTACCGTTTGTTTACGAACTTCTTGTGAACCGTTTTGATGCGGAAGTCTTGGATCCTGCGGTGAATAAGGAGTCTCACGATACGAAATCGTCCAATCTTACCCATATTTCGCGACTGGATGAGAAAGTGCCTGTTCTGGTTGTTCATAAGGTGAATTTTTTAATTTCAAAACGTTTCAATATCGGACTTTACGAGGCTTTGCTTGATTATTCCAAGGTAACCGTTGCCGACCCGAAACTGCTCGGACCGTTTAATATTTTCCATAATTCGCTTTCTTATCAGTACGATTCGAATAATTTTTTCGGATTTGATATTGATTTCATTCCGGCGAGGGGCTTAGCGTTTCATACGGAAGTGATCTTTGATCAGATTCAATTGTCCGATGAAAAGAACAAGAAAGTTCCCGGCGCGTTCGGAGTGCTTCTTAATGCGAGATATTCTTTCAATAAAGGCGATTCCGATTTTACCCTGTATGCGGAAGGAGTGTATACGAATCCGTGGTTATATTTAAAACCTTCGGGAGATTATTCTTCAACTGATGACAATTACTTCACTCTTGATCTAATCACCGGCAATTATCATAACCGCGATGCTAAAATCGATACGGGTTATGTCGGCTATAAGTACGGTCCGAATACGGTTGTGGCTGACATCGGACTTATCTGGAAGAAAAAAAACAATACGTTTACGGCTGATCTTCTATATAAAACAAACGGCAATACGGGAATTTATTACAACGATAAAACCGCACGCGGGAAAGATGAATACGTGAATGCCACATCGCCGTATATTTATGATAATCCGAGCGGAGCTGCGCAAAGACTCCTTCAGATCACCGTTGCCGATACGTTAACGCTGTTTGAGAAGAAAAGTGTGAAAATCGGCGGAGGTATTACATAC
>CAMKAB010000116.1 GCA_946410375.1 uncultured Spirochaetaceae bacterium | reverse complement strand
CCCCTTTGACTCTGGTTTTAGGTGTGGGCGGAGCCTATTATAATCATACTCATTACTACTATACGGATAGCAAAGCGGATTGGCACGATTCAGAAGATACAACGGTTGACTTTGATCTCGGATTGGGGGCGGAAGCTAATCTTGTATATAGGTTGTCCTTGCATGCGGGTTTAAATGCAGGATTGTCTCTTTTGTACAAGTTTACTAATAGCGACAAATCCAGCAGGTTCTTATTAACCCCGTCTGTTGCTTTTTCGTGGGTGTTTGAGTAGAACGGCGTTGAAACTTTCTTATTGAATGAAGGTGCCGCGGAGGTAATGCGGTTTAGGATTTTTGCATTTAAAGAAAAATGAAAAAAATATTGACTAAATATCTGTTTTTCGTTATTGTTTATCTGTCAGTTAGACATTCCCTTGTAGCTCAGTCGGTAGAGCAGGTGGCTGTTAACCACCCTGTCGGCGGTTCGAGTCCGTCCGGGGGAGCGAAGGTTGGTAGAAATACCAACCTTTTTTGTTTATGTAGGTTATATAAGGTCATATAAGGTTTGACCTAAAAGGAAAGCCTCTCCTAAAGCTTATCGCGCGCTTTAAGAGAGGCTTTTTTGATGGGGATTCGTTTTAAAATCTGCCGGTAATACTTTGCCGGGCAAGAGACGAGCCTGCGGGAAACCGCTGAAAACGGGTAAATAAGGCCGTTTTACGCCTCCTGCAAACCGATTGATTTCAACCGAATCTTTTTATCTTGTAACGGATGTTCCGGTATTTTAAAATGCATTTTAAAATGCAACCCGAATTGCTCTCAGCTGAATCTCTTTATCACCGCTTCTTTGCTGTTCTCAATGGAAGCCGGCATGTTGACTCTGCCGTCAAATACCGCCATATCTTTAAATCCCGTACCGGTTAAGAGTACGCAAACGGACGCATCGGCGCCGAAGCTTTTAACGAGATTGTCTCTGTCTTTTACGAGACCCGCCCATGCTGCGCTGGAAGCCGGTTCTGCAAATACTCCCGTTCTTACCAAATCCATTTGAGCGTCTAAAATTTCCTTTTCCGAAACCTCAATTGCGTATCCGCCGAATTCTTTGAGGAATGATACCGCCATTCTTCCGCTTGCCGGCTGGTCCACGGAAATGCTGTCCGCTCTGGTAGAGGCTTCGATATTCTTGTATTCCCCTGTCTTGAATGCCTGTGAGATAGCGTTTGATTTCTCGCTCTGACAACAAACAATGCAAGGAACGCGACTGATTAAGCCTGCTTTCCAGAGATCAAAGAACCCCTTGTACACACCGCTGATAATGCATCCGTCTCCGGTGGGCACGTATACAACATCGGGGGTTTTCCGTCCGAGCTGTTCAAAAAGTTCAATTGAAACGCTCTTTTTCCCTTCTATCGTCATAGGGTTGTATGCGGTGTTCCTGTTTATTCCTCCGAAGTGTTTTGTGTATTCAATAGACAAGAGGAACGCGTCGTCGTAAGTTCCTTTCACCGGCACAACGGTGGCTCCGTAAAGCACGGATTGCATTAGCTTGTTTATCGGCGCGGTTTCGGGAACGAATAAGATAATGTCCAAGCCGTAAGCCGCACCTGCGCAACTCATTGCCGCACCTGCGTTTCCTGTGGAAGCGAGAGCGATTTTATTAACCCCGTGAGCGATTGCCTGTCCCACGATAAGCTGGCTTGCCCTGTCTTTAAAGGAGCCTGACGGCAGGAATGTATCCATTTTGCAGAAAACGCCGGTAAGTCCGAGCTTTTTGTTCAAGCGTTCCGGTTTCATAATAGGCGTTCCTCCCACAGGATATACTTCCGGAGTCGGAATTGTATATGGGAAAAAATCGTAAATGCTCACATGGTCTTTTTTCTGCAAACCTTTAAGGTATTCCTCATCTAAAAGAACTCGTAAATATCCCTTGGGAAACTCTCCTTCTTTTTCCGTTCCTTCGCACTTCGGACATGTGTAAACGATTTCGTCCGATTCAAAGGTGTATCCGCAATCTACGCATTGATATTTGAATTTCATTTCTTTCTCCTGTAAAAACGAGCCTGAATAGCGAAAAATACAGTCTCGCAGTATGTGTTCAGTATGTGTTTTCTGAAAAAAAGGCAGGTTTAACGCCTGCCTTAGTGTTATTTGAATAAAAATAATTCAGAACCTGAATGATTTTTTATTTTTTTGTGGTTTTCTTCGCCGGTGCTTTCTTTGCCGGAGCGGCTTTTTCAGCCGTCTTCTCAGCAGCCTTTGCAGGGGCTTTTTTCTCAGCTTTTTTCGCAGGAGCAGGTTAAGAAAGAACTTCCTTGTTGAACTCCTCAATCAGCTTATCAATTTTTTCAGCCATAGGAGGAATGCTTGTCCAGTAAGTCTTGTCGTACCACTGCTTATTGATTTCCTCATATGTCTTACCCTGCTGTTCAACCCATGTGTAGTACTTGAGGTTGTGGATGCGAAGTCTGTCGTAGTAGCCGAGTTCAAGAGCGTTCTCTATTGTCTGATGCATAAGAGATGCCGCAAATACGCGCGCCGCTGTGTCTGCGGTGAATTCGCCCTGAATCTCGTTCTGTTCCGCGAGACGGGATGTGTACATGATTGAACTGTCAGTGCAGATTGTGAATACGCAGTCGTTTTCGTCCAGTTCGTAGAACTTCGCCATCTTGATAGCGGAAAGCGTGTTACCGATACCGGAAATGCCCATAAATGTGTGGAGGTCTTCCACTTCTTTCTTTGTGAGCCCGACGTTCTTTTCAAGGTATTCCATACCCGCTTTTTCGTTGAACAGGCGGTAAATGTCTATACAATCCTGATCGTCTATGGCGCAAACCATATCGGTGTTCTTTACGTTGTGAATCCAAGGTACGTGCTTGTCTCCGATACCTTCAATTCTATGACCGCCGAATCCGTTTCTGAGAAGGGTGGGGCACTGGAGCGCTTCGCCGGCGGCGATCTTCAATGCAGGATAATCTTTTTTAAGTTTGTCTCCTGCCGCAAGGGTTCCGCCTGAGCCCGTGGAAGAAGCGTAGCCGCAAACGTTTTCCGCTTTGATCTTATTGTCTTTGATAATCTCTTCAATGGCGGCGCCGGTTACGGTGTAGTGCCAAAGATAATTTTCAAACTGCTCGAACTGGTTGAAGATTCTGATGTTCTTGCCGTGCTTGTCGTTAAGCTCATGACACTTATCAAAAATTTCTTTTACGTTTGATTCGCAGCCCGGAGTTGCGATGATTTCGCCTTCGTGTCTGTCCTGGAGATCTTTCAGCCAGTCAAAACGCTCTTTTGACATATCCTCAGGAAGAATTGCGATGCTCTTACAGCCTAAAAGCGCGCTGTTGAATGCGCCGCCGCGGCAATAGTTTCCGGTGCTCGGCCAAACCGCCTGCTGGTTCTGGGCGTCAAAGTTTCCGGTGACGAGAGCCGGAGCGAGACACGAATATGTGGCACCGACTTTGTGTGCGCCTGTCGGGAAGTATTTGCCAACCAAGCAGAAAATTCTGGCTTTTACGCCGGTGAGCTTTTTCGGAAGTTCGATGTAGTTTACTCCGCCGAAAAGTCCGCCTTTCTCTTTCTGCTCATTGTGCCATGTCACTCTGAAGAGGTTTACCGAATCTTCGCCCCAAAGTTCTGTCTTTTTGAGCTTCGCCTTGATGTCGGCAGGAACGGTGGACGGATCAACCATCTGTTTGAAAGTAGGGAGAACGATACCCTTTTCGCGGCATCTTTCAATGTTTCTCGCTCGTACTTCTTTGTTAACTTTTAAATTGATTAGCATAAATACCTCCGCTAAAATTCTTAATATTTCTGTTTTAACTGCTACCGTAATGGTGTTCCGAGAATTGAAAACACCTCGCTTGCCGGCTTTTTGCGAAACAGCGACTTTTTTCGTTTGCTCATCCGTGTGTTTTTCGGCAGGAAAAACTTTAAAAGGAAGTTTTAACAATCTCTTTGCTTAAAATTATTGCACCGGTAAAACGCTTTGTAAACAAAAAGTTTTGACGAATTGCTAAAATTTTTCCCGAAAACAGCAATATGTCTCAAAATCTTTTGAATAAATTTAGTTTTACTGTTAAAAATGATTGATTTTTTAGCTGAAATCTCAAATAAATTAGGTGATGGATAATAAAGCGAATGACAGGAAAATATTGCTTCATTGTTGTTGCGGACCGTGTTCCACGGCGTCCGTGTTAAGGCTTTTGGATGAAAACTGGCAGCCCGTGCTGTATTTCGGAAACAGCAATATTTATCCCGAGGAAGAGAATATAAAACGTTTGAATGAGCTTAAAAAGGTTGCGGAATTCCATAATTTGGAGGTGATTACCTCTCCGTATAACCATGAAGAGTGGCTTGCGTTTATCAAAGGGCTGGAAGCGGAGAAGGAACACGGCGCGCGTTGTGTGAAGTGTTTTGAGTTCAATTTGCGCGAGGCGGAAAGCGTTGCTGAAAAGCTCGGAATACGTCATTTCACAACGTCCC
>CAMKAB010000115.1 GCA_946410375.1 uncultured Spirochaetaceae bacterium | reverse complement strand
ACGCATATGGTTTGGTAATTATCGGTGCGAGGTGTTACGCATATGGTTTGGTAATTATCGGTGCGAGGTGTTACGCATATGGTTTGGTAATCATCGGTGCGGAGATTGCGAGCGGGACATTAAGCGAAAGAGGCGTTATTTGCATAAAATCGCATGTTATTTACGGAAAAGGAGCAGGACGGTACATGAGAATAATACTATTATTTGTTTTGATAATTTCAGTTTTAACGGGATGTGCTTCAACATATTATACTGATTTACCTTCAAGACAGCCTTCCGTATACACCGATTCGTCTTTTTCAAAAGACGAATCGGTGAAAAAGGAATCGGAACGGGCAAAAGAGGAATTTGTTTCAGGCGGTGAGAGTCCTGATTTTGAAAGCGGTTTTGAGCGGAGCGGACAGGGAACTTTGAAATTCAGGAATATTATTTATCCGGAAGACGAGGCGAACGGACAGAAGTCTGATTCTGCGGAAGTTTCGGGCGGAATTACCGATTTTAACGAGTCGGAAGCGATAATTGAAGCCTTGTCCGAGAGACTTTCGTACTACGAAGGTTTGCAGGAAAAGAACGGAGAAGGCGGTGATTTTTCAGGTGTTGAGGATAAAGCGGTTATAGGTACGGGAGAATTTGAAGAGAGAGAGAACAGCTCATCGAAAAAATCCCCTTCCGACTTGGTTTCTGAAAATCTAAACGGTTCAATGATTACGGTCTCCGGAAGACATAACTTTGTAAATTCAAGCACTGTATACAGTTATGTTAAAGGCAAGGTGTACGAAGCCTACTATCACCCTCAGCATGCTACATCCATCAAATTGCAGGAAGGGGAAACTCTTTCTTTTGCGGCTCTCGGAGATACGACGAACTGGACCATTGAAACGCTGGAGAATGCGGAAGAGGACGGAGTTTACACTTATATTCTTTTAAGACCGTATGCGATCGGCGAGACGGACTTGCATTTATACACGGACAGACGCGTATATCATTTCCGGTTGATTTCCACGGAGAAAGCTTATCAGGTGCAGATTGAGTTCCGCTATCCGGAGTCGGAATCGATGGTGACAAAGCCGAAAAAAGCCGGGGCTGCGGGAAAGGGTAATTCAGCGTCTTACGACAGCGCCACATCTTTTTCAAAGGGAGTGAAGGATTTGAATTTCAATTACAGAATTACGGGAAACGCATCGTGGAAACCTTTGAGAGCGTATTCCGATACGGAAAGAACATATATTCAGTTTGCAAATTCGTTTGTAACAAACACGGAAACGCCTATTGTGCTTCTGCGTCATAACGGACGGGATGAGATTGTTGATTTCACAGGACGCGGAATAACGTACATCGTTCCGGTAATTCTCTCCACTAACGAAATATTCGTATTGAAGGTAGGGCGTGAAGAATGCTATGTGGGGTATTAGCGGTGCTGCGATTTGGGGTGACTATGTTTTTTTATACCGGAATTCGACGTAATAGCGGACAGTAGAAATGTGTTGTACTTGGTGAAAAGCCTTCGAAAGGGGACGTATGAAATATGTTTCAACAAAAAAAATAAAAAAAATACTTGTGCTTACGGCTGTTTTGTTTTTCGCTTTTTTGGCTTTGCATATCTTTTTTAATGAAAGAAAAAGCCATCCGAAAGAGTCGGAAGAACTGGTTGTGACAGAGCCTGCGCCGCATGATATCTTATTCCTTTCAAAGGAAGGAGCCACGTATTCAAACGGCGGTAATTTGAATGTGAAATTGAACGGGGAGGACTATATCGTTCTGCCCGACGGGTCGGTGTGGAAGCAGCATGCAGACGGTTCTTTGGAACACATAAATGCCATAGACGTTATCAATTCTGTTTTAACTAGAGCTCTTTCCGCATCCGATCCTCTTTATACGAATACGGAAGCCATAACCCGTAATATTGAACTCAGGGATTTAACGGAAGAAGACATTAAATCAATAGCGAATACTTTGGGAATCTCAGAGAATGCGCTGCGAAATATCGTTGAAATGGCGAAAAACGGAAGTACGAGCAGCACGACGCTTTCAGACGCTTTGGAGGTTCTGGATTTGCGAACTTTAAGCGACAACGAGATAAGGTCTCTTGCCGGGAAACTGGGTGTCCCCGAATTCGAGTTGAAAAACCGGATTGAGAGCGCAAGGAAAAACGGAAAAAGCCTTTCCCTTGATGATGCGTTGAAAAATATCACGGAAAGCACGATGAAGCGGTGGATTTCAAGCGGTCTTGAAGCTGAACCTGTAAACGGCGTTTCAGCAGACGATGTTATCAAAAGAATGGAAGAGGTCGGAATATCTGCGGAAGAAGCGTTCGGAATTGTTGCGAGAGAAGGTTTCAGCGGATTGTTCGAAAAGCTGGGTTTCAGAGAGGATAAAAATAACGATAATCATTCGGAAGCATCGCAGCGGAGATCAGATGGCGGGTCAAATCCCTTTGAGAACGGCGGAAGCGAGGCATACACAACCCGTCATCTTTCTCCTTCCGCTTCGACAACGGATGAGATGTTGTCCGAGGACTTGAAGTTGCTTTCAGCGTTGAACGGAATAGGAGGTTTTACGGGTTCTCCTGACGGTGCCGTGTCCGATAGCGGTGTTTACGGTCGCATCTCTTCCGGTGACGGACGTTCGAATTCGACAAATATTCAAAATTCCGTCGACACACGGGGTAATTCAGCTTCCGCGCAGCAAGGCGGGCAGGGAGGTCCTTTTTCGGGAGGAGGCTCTCTTGCGGAAGTGAACACGCAGGTCTCAGGCGGTGCTGCGGCATACAGGGCGCAGAATGCGCAGGCTGAAAAACGAAGTTTTCTGACGTCTTTTCAGAATGGAAACAGGGTGAGCCGTGTGGAAAAGGAGAGCATGAAAAACATGATTACTACCGGAACGCCGATTAAAGCCGTTTTATACACGGGAATTAACACCGACTTGCCGGGGATGATAAGCGCCATAGTTTCCGAGAATGTTTACGACAGTTTTACGAAAACGAATATTCTGATTCCGAAGTTTTCAAAACTTATCGCCACGTACGACAGCGCGCTTTCATGGGGACAGAGCAGAATTATGATTGCGTGGACCGAACTTATCCGACCTGATGGCGTGATAGTGAACCTGAACGGGTTTCAGGGGGTTGATTCCATGGGGCATGCAGGAATAGAAGGAGACGTTAATCATCACATTCCGTCTCTTATTGCGTCAACGGCGATGGCGTCTCTTGTCAGTGTGAGTACGGGACAGTTTTCCAATGTCTCGGATAATGTATATCTTTCCGCTTTGTTCGGAGGCGGAGCGAACGGAGTGAACAACGCGGTGAACAACATTTTGAATAGTGCAATGAACAGGCAGAACACGATAACGGTTGAGCCGGGAGAAAAGATAATAATCATGGTGAACAGCAATATTGAATTAACTGCTTATGAGGAATAGAAATATGATAAACAGACTGATATTCGGAAATAATAAAGGTAAAAAGAAAACAAGTGGCATTCGCGGTATGATTCATAATACGGCGATTTTTGCGGCGCTGGTGTTTTTTATATTCTGTTCTGTTTCCTGCGATATGTTTTCAGACGGTGAGAAGGAAAGCGCGCCTCAGGCGGATGAAACGGGGCGGTACGTGAAAAAAATTGAAATCCAGAAAAAGATGGATAAGGCGTCGTTCTTTTTGAATGAGGAAAACGGGCAGCAGATTTTAACGGCGATTTGTTACGATGAAAGGGGAAACGAGATAAAAGATGTGCCTGTTAAGTGGACGCACGGATTTTCAAGCGTAACGAATGTGATTATTTCAAAGAATGCTTTTTCGTTTGATGTGGATTCAATACCGGTGCAGGGCGACTACGAGATTGTGGCAAGCGCGGAAGTGTCGGGAGGCAAGTCGACGGGCGCGAAAGATACCGGCGGTAAGATGTACGCTTCCTATAATTTTTCTCTATCGTCTTTGGATAAATTGAAAAATAGTCTGTCTTATTCCTTTGCGGATGCCCGGGAGTCGGATTTTGAATACGACGGGAGCGGAAAAGTGAAATTTTCGTCTATCAGGGAATTTAACGACACAGGAGCTAAAATCAACAGCGCTTCCGAACGGTTATCGCTGGATAGCGCACTGACATTTCACGCCACGGGAGAGAATTATCTTTATATCGTTCCGAAAGACGGTTGTAATGTGGGAGAGATAAACGTTACATATTTGAATGAGACGGATAAGCGGGAGAATGTTTCGGTTATGCACACCGATGAAGGCGGTTTTTTACTGGCTCTCGGACTTACGGAAACAAGCAGGGGAACGGTTGTTCTCACCTTTCATGCGGGTACAAAAGACGAACGCGATATAACGATAACACTGGAAAACGAGTTGGTAAGTCTCCCTGCTCCTCAGATACGGGCGGAACCTTCTTCTGTTTCGGATGGTAAAATAGTGCATATATTCGGGGATAATATTTCTAATTCCTACCATAGGATAGACGGCGGTTCGG
>CAMKAB010000114.1 GCA_946410375.1 uncultured Spirochaetaceae bacterium | reverse complement strand
GCCCTTGTTGCGGATAATTCTTTCAAATTTAAACAACACATCGGCAGGAATATCCTTTGAAAGCCTGTCTCTTTCCGCCTGTTTTTCTTTCAGCAGATTTTCCTGTTCCTCAATTAACTTCACGTTCTTTTCTTTTTCACGGTTGACTTCCTCTTCCTGTTCATCAACCATTTCGGAACTGACCTGCAACTTGATTTCCAAGTCCTCAAGATACTTTTTTTTAGCGTTATAACTCTTTAAAAGGGCTCCTTCCGTTTTCTTCGCCTGTTCAATTTCCTTATTCAGATTCTCAAATTCACGGGAAAGAGTGGTAAGTTCAATCTGCTTTTCCTTTTCTTCCCTTTCCGCACCGGTCTGAGTATATCTCTGCCATAAAGAATCGACATCTTGTCTGATAGATTCGCACTTTTTGTGCAACTCCAGATAGTCCATCTTTGTTTTTTGCAAAACTTCTTCCTTGTCTTTCAAGTCCTTCGGAATTTCCTTAATTCTGTCCTCGATAACAAAGAAATCGGCAAGCACGGTCTGAAGTTCTTTTAAAACATCATAGTTAATATTCATTTAACGCTCCTGTAGCATACTTTTTCAGTTAATCAGTTCTTTATTATATTAGTTTTCCCTGTAATCATTCAACCGTTTTACTCTTTTCGGTCCTCTTAATCGTCTGAGAGCTTTCGCCTCAATCTGTCTGATACGCTCTCTTGTCACTTCAAAATAGAGTCCGACTTCCTCCAGCGTAAGCGAATATCCGTCTTCAAGACCGAATCTCATCTTAAGAACTTCCTGCTCTCTCGGCGGGAGCGTTGAAAGAACGCTCTTGACATCATCCTGCAAAAGGGTGAATGCTGTCTGATTCGCAGGATTTTCAACTTCTTTGTCTTCAATGAAATCGGAAAGAAGGCTGTCCTCTTCCTCGCCCACCGGTGTTTCCAGACTGATTGGTTCGCGAGCAACATTCTTAACCGTTTTAACCTTATTAACCGGCCATCCAAGTTTTTGAGCTACTTCTTCATCCGAAGGCTCCCTTCCTAAACTCTGCATAAGAATCCTTGATTCTCTGACAACCTTGTTTATCTGTTCGATCATATGGACCGGAACACGAATAGTCCTCGCCTGATCGGAAATGCTCCTTGTAATCGCCTGACGTATCCACCATGTCGCATATGTGGAAAACTTATAGCCTTTTCTGTATTCAAACTTTTCAACCGCTTTGATAAGTCCGATATTTCCTTCCTGAATAAGATCAAAGAAATGCAAACCGCGATTCGTATATTTTTTCGCAATGGAAACAACAAGTCTGAGGTTAGCCTTAATGAGCTTATCCTTCGCTTCTTTCAGCATTTTCATTCCGCGTTTAATTTCTAAGGACTGTTCAAGAATAAGCTCGTGGCTGTCTTCAAACTTGAATTCAATGCTTCTGAGGTTTCTCAACGTAGTTTGATACTTTGTTGTGAGCTCCCTGATTTCTTCCGAAGTGAGCGACAACTCTGTCTGAGCCGCTTCCCTCTTACTCGCCGTGAGAAGATCTCTTGCAAGCTGACGGGCGTCTTTCAGAGATGTAATCTTCAATTTTTGTTCTAAAACGGCTTTATTGTTTTTAAGCTCGATAATGTCGCTTTCCGCCTCAAGGAACAGGTCGGTGAATGTCGTTATTTCTTCCGGCTGCAAGTCGATTTTAGAAAGCTTTTTCAGAAGCGACACTTTCTTTTTAACCAGGTCATCCCCATGGAGAACATCCTCTCCGCTTGTGAGTTTTTCCTGTTTAGCTTCAATATAGTTTTTTAAAGCGCTCTTTATCTCTTTTAAGGGTTTCTCGTAAAAAGCGCAGTAACGCTTCTGTTCCTGAATCAGCTCTTTCTGATCTTTAACGGAGAAATCCTCCGCTTCTTCGTATTTTATCTCGATTTTTTCAAGAATATCGCTGAAAACGCTGATTATGATTCCTGACTTGTGAATAACGCCCTTGATAATATTCGCACCTTCCTCCATCTGTTTGGAAAGGTATACTTCATCTTCGGCGTGAAGGAGCTCGACTCTTCCGATTTCCCTGAGGTACAGACGGATAGGATCGTCAGAACCGCCGTCCGTTTTATCCGAACCCAACACTGCGCCGCGATGCGCCGCGCGTTCAACATCGGAATCTATGTTGTTAAAACCG
Organism: uncultured Spirochaetaceae bacterium; assembly: GCA_946410375.1. Classification (GTDB taxonomy): domain Bacteria; phylum Spirochaetota; class Spirochaetia; order Sphaerochaetales; family Sphaerochaetaceae; genus CAMKAB01. The sequence continues at coordinate 2,319 of CAMKAB010000114.1, read as the reverse complement.
CCCATTCCGGAAGAATCATCGTCAAAATTTTCCGAAATGAAGCTTTTTCTGTAAGATAAATGTTCTTCTTCATCGTTTTCTTCTTCCTCTTCATCTTCGTCCGAATCGCCGTTCTCTTCTTTTTCTATTTCGGAAAGTTCGGAATCAGCCGGTTCAAGATTATCCAAAGCGTCTATTGGAGACACATCATCTTCGTCTTCCTGAAGAAAACCGTCTTCCTCCTCTTCTTCAAGTTCCTCCATTTCCATCGTGTCCGGCTCTGAAATGAAATTTTCATCCGGCTCGGAGACAATCAGTCCGCGGTTTGTCAATTCGTCAATAAAATAGTTGAAATCGCTTTCATCCACGTTTTTTGATATAAGATATTCTTTCAAGTCCTGTAATTCAAACTGATTTTCATTTTGCGCCGAATAAATCAATTCCTGTAAAATTTCATCTTTTTTATTTTCTTCTTCCATTGGTATTTTATTCCTCTTCACGTTTCAGCTCTTCGATTTCTCTGTCTAAAGCACCTTTCGATTCTAATAATTCATGCCATTCGTTTTCTTCCGTGTTTATATTCATCATACTGTTTATAAGAGCGCTTAATTTGTCTCTTTTTTTGTATAATTTTTTTAATTTTAAAGATTTAACAGAAGAAAAAATAACTTCTTCCAACTTTGAGGGATTGTTATTTTCCTGCATGTAACTAAAAACAAAATTTCGCAGAACTTCATTTTGTATCGTACTTATCAGAGTTTCTAAGGAAACCGTGCTGTCACGCGTATTATCTTCTAAAACGGTGAATAATATTCTGGCATTCTCATCTTCAAGATCTGCAAATTTGATTTCTTTCTTTAAATAATTGAAATACTGTCTGTTTTTCAAAATCAAGAGAAGGGCGTTCAACTCCGGGGTAAGAGACGGTAGCTCTTGTTTTTGAGCGTTATTTAATTCGTTTTCTTTTAATGAATTACTCTGATTATTTCTCGCGTTACCCTCGTAGTCCGATAGAATTTCTTCTTCTCTTATTCCAATAACTTCTGCAATATATTTGATGTACCCTTGACGCTCAATCTTACTTGTTGTAGCATCAAGGAACGGACTCGCCTCCTTTAGAACTGCTAATTTTCCCTTCGGTGTCCTAGTATCATACCGATTTAAAGCCATTTGTACAAGATAAGAAATCGCCGGAATAGTATTCTCGGTATACATTCTTAAAGCATCTTCGCCTTCTTTTTGCAATACTTCCGAAGCATCTTTCGCACTTGTGAACGGCTTGATAACATTACATTCCAGATCATTCTTCTGACAGAGAATCAAAGCTTTAATCGTGGCATTAATACCCGGTTCATCGGTATCGAACAATAAGCTCGCCTTTTTGCAATATCGTTTGATTAAGCCGATCTGTTCAACGGTGAGGGCTGTTCCGAGAGGAGCAACCGCGTTAGTTACTCCCGCCTGATGAAGAGACACCACGTCAAAATTTCCCTCGCAAATAATTATCCGGCCCTTCTCTTTTAATGTTTTTAAACTCTCGTAAAATCCGAAAAGTATATGACGCTTGCTGTATAGCGATGTTTCCGGACTATTTACATATTTCGCTTTGCTATTTCCCGATAAATCTCTTCCGGAAAAAGCTACGCAATCACCTTTCCATGTTCTTATCGGAAAGAGCACCCTGTTTCTGAAAAGCGGCAATCTGGGATAGTTCTTTGAAAATAATCCGCTTTCCCTCATCAATTCTTCCGAATAATTTTTATGTTTAAGAAAATTGTATAACCATGAGGAATTATTCACCGCATAACCCAGCATGAAACGTTCCGCTGTTTCGGAGGAAATTTTTCTTTCTTCCAGATATGAGCGCGCCGCTACACCTTCCGAGCTGTTGTCTCGGAGTAAAATATAGTGATACGAAGCGCATATGCGATTGTATAAATCCTGTATGGTTTCTTTTTTTGAGTTTTGTTCTTTTTCCGCTTCCGATTCTTCGCGGAGTTCTATCCCCGCTTTTTTTGCAAGCGTTTCCACGGCTTCCGAAAAGGTAAGGTGTTCCATTTCCATAACAAAAGTGAACATGTTACCGCTTTTCTGGCATCCGAAGCACTTATAAAAGCCTTTGTCGTCATGTACGTAAAACGAAGGGGTTTTTTCACTGTGAAACGGACAGCAGGCCTTATAATCGTCAGAACGTCCCTGACGGGTTAAAGATACATAAGCCCCGATAATATCACTTAATCTGAGGCGACCTTTTATTTCTTCTAAAACGTTCTGAGAATATTTCGGCATACACCATTAAATATAATAAAAATTTTCGTTTTGTAAAATTTATTTCGCAAA
>CAMKAB010000113.1 GCA_946410375.1 uncultured Spirochaetaceae bacterium | reverse complement strand
CAATGAACTTTCCGATTCATAATGCAAATTCGAGCGCTTCTTTAAAATCGTTTCAGCATAGCTTTCAGCACTTTCCCGAAATGAAACAGATTGCACGTTTCAAACTTCTTTAAAATCGCTTCAACATAGCTTTCAGCACAGCATTAAACGCAGTGTCAGACACTGCCACACGGCTTTTGCCGCCCTTTTTAGTACGACTCAGCTATTGTTTCCTGACAGACTTTAAATATCGACTTGCATAAAACGAAAGCTTCCGCATAACGACACCGAAAAATTCCGTAATCAGTTAAACTAAAATTTCAATAAAACCCGGGTAAAGACCTATGGCCTTAAAGGAGCAGTTCCGCACACCCGATTCCGCAAACACCGCACGCGGAACGTACGATATCCAATCAGAACAAACACCGCATGCAAAACATACGACATCCAATCAGTACAAACGCAGCACACAAAACCGAGCCGTCCGATCAGTACAAACGCAACACACAAAACCGCGCTGTCCGATCCAAACCGCATGCGAAGAAACCTCTTCTTAAATCCTTACCCGGTATAACTTTTTCAAAAACAATCAGAACAACGAAAACAGAAGCGATTCAGCCCCGAATCCGATCCGCGGATAGCTGGCTGAATCAACGAAAATACCTTCCTGAGCTTTGATTTCAGCCGGAATAATACCAACATTCCGCAGATTGACCGCCGAATCAGCGCAAAAGAAAAGATCGGAGACGTTGTTCTGATTCGTTAAACCCCGAACAATCCGCTAATTCGGCGAAAAAAATCTCATTTAATCGCTTCGTATCCGGCGAGCGGCTGTATTCCGAGAGCCTCGCAAAAAGCCGGATTGTACTTTCTCGTAACAGGAGCGTACTCAATCGGCATTTCCGAGATATTTGACTCGCCCTTCAGGATTTTCGCAGCCATTTTTCCGGTTGTTACGCCTAAATCGTAATAACTGATTGAAAGAGTAGCCACTCCGCAACCTGCGCAAATTCCCTCTTCTCCTGCGATAACAGGAGTTTTACTTGCTAAGACGATATTCGCAATCGCTTCCGTATTGGACGCCGCCGTATTGTCGGTAGGGATATACAAAACATCGGACTCGTTGCACGCTTTCTGCACAACAGACGAAATATCGTTTGTATCGGTGAATGAATATCTCTTTGTGTTCACACCCGATTTCGCAAGATTTTTCTCTACTTCCTCTATCTGGAAAATACTGTTCGGCTCAGCACTGCAATAAATCAAACCGACATTTTTAGCACCGGGGAACCAATCCGTTATCATTTTCGCCTGTTCGTCAAGAGGTGCGAGATCGCTCGTTCCTGAAATGTTTCCGCCCACGATACCGGAGTAATTGCTTAAATCAAGCGCAGTGCCGTAATGAGTGATTGAAGTTCCCAAAATAGGAATAGCCGATGTCGCACTCGCCGCAGATTGAAGAGCCGGTGTCGCATTCGCCATAATCAAGTCAACCTTTCGTGAAACAAAATTATTAATAATGGTAGAGCAATTATTTATCTCTCCCGATGCGTTCTGCTCTATGAACGTTACCTTATCTCCCAGTTCACCTTTCAAAGCGTCCTTAAAGCCTTGCGTAGCGGCATCCAAAGCCACATGCTGAACCAACTGGCAAATACCCACGGTATATGTTCCCTCGGACTTTGCGTCCTTCGCCTCTTTTGCTCCGCCTGCCCATAAACTCAGCACAGACAAAGCCGTTAAAACAACCAGAATTGTTTTTTTCATTTTCTCCTCCTACGTTCAATTTCAAAATTTCTCTTTTAGAGCGTCCTCTGCGAAATTCAAAATTAAAATAAAAAAAACGGCTTGGTTTCAACCAAGCCGTTCAACTTTCATTAAAAAAACTAAACTAAGCGCCTGAAGAAACCAAAGCAAAACAAAGAGGTAAAATAAAAGAAAGCATAAGATGCGTCTTTTCTTTTTAAGTTCTGCATAATTTCTTCTCCTGTATGTACTTACGTTTGTTAATTTTTCTAAAAGGTAAAAAATCGCAAAATTTTTGTCAAGTATTTAAAAAAATTTTTTTCTTTTTTTTATTCACGCCTATGCGCTATCCCTTGTTCAATCCGGTTAAAAAAGATTTGCAAAATTCCATTACCGTTCGTTTTTTTCAAAAAAAAAGCATTTCACACGCTTGGAATGAGTTTAGTTCGTTCAGTCTAAATAAAGCAATCCCTTTCATTGATTAAAAATTTTTTTTCTGTAAAATTCTTTAATACGAGAGAAACTGAAGAACGCTTTCTTTGATTTTTTGTAAGTTCCCCTCCGACTTAACGTTTTGATACACAGGAAGTTACATTCCCTGTGTAAAATTATTGTAACAATGAGGTTATATATGAAAGTTCTCGTTTTAGGAACAGGTGCAAAAGACACAGCTATTACGTGGTGGTTTTCCAAAAGTACTCAAATAGAAGCCCTATACATGGCTCCGGGGAATCCCGGGGTAAAAGATTTCGCTATCAATCTGAGTGATGTCGATATCACTTCGGGTAGCGATGTATATAAAGCGGTTACGGACTATTCCATCGACCTTGTTTTTATCGGAACGGAAGCCCCGCTCACTCACGGCGTTACGGATTATCTTATAAAAAAGAAAGTGCCTGTATGCGGCGCACCCCTAAAATCGCTGAAGCTTGATTCAGACAGAATGTTCGCACGAACTTTCGCTCAAAAGTACAACATTCCCATTCCGCGTTTTAAAGAATTTAAAACAACTGAAGAACTGAAAGAATATTTGGAAAAAAACAGCGCCGATTCCGAAGCGGAGTCCGGATTATCTTTGGCGGAGGATACCTCGGGAGAGAACGCTTCCGCTTTAAAATTCGCCGCTTCCTCCGCTTCAGATGCGGGCAAGGCGGGAAAAAGAAAATACACGTTTAAGCTGAATACAATGGGTCCTTCAAGAGATATTACGGTGTCCAGCGATAAGAACAAAATTCTCATGTACGCCGAAGCCCACCTCGAAAACGATACATTCATCCTTGAGGAATTCATCTCCGGCATACCTATCACCTTTACCGCTTTCATAGATGAGAACGGCATACTTCCGCTTCCGTTATGCTCCGAATACACAAAGCGCGAGCACGACGACACGGGAGTTGTTACCGGAGGTATGGGATCCGTGTGTCCGGTTCCTTTGGATAAGCATATTGTTAAAATCATACAGGAAAGAATAATAAATCCGACTTTAACGGGTCTCAAAAAAGAGAAAATGATGTTCAAAGGCATTATCACCTTTGCAATGGTTCTGAAGGATGATTCTCCGTTCCTTGTTGATTATCACCTACGTTTGAACGACCCTGCTACGCAAAGCATTGTTCCGCTCGTAAGGAACGACCTTTGCAGCATTATGGATGCGATGATGAAAGGCGCGCTCTCAGGAGAAACGCTTGAAACAAACGGGAAAAGCGCTGTGGGCACAGTGGTTGCATCTCTCGGATACCCTTACAATCCGCAGGTGAACTGCCGTCTGGAGGATATTCCGGGAAACCTCACACTTTCCACCAATTACACTGATTGCTACACGTTTCTCGGTGCGGTAAAAGAGGAAAGCGGGTCGCTCATCACAACGGGAGGACGTGTTGCTACCGTCGTAGGAGTTTCAGACAACATCATCAACGCCGGAAAAGTCACATATAAAAATATTGACAACATTCGCTTCAACGGCGCATGGTACAGAAAGGACATCGGTCAAAAATTCTACAATTCATACCTGGAGAATATGTCCGAATAGAAAAAACCCTGAAACGCGTGAGATTTAAGCATCACGCAAACAAAAAACACATGCACGCTTACAAGGGGCGGAACATACAAAGCGAGCGCATACCGAAAGCGAAGTGAGCGATATACTACGCCGCGATCAAAGTGCGCGCATACCGCGATCAAAGTGCGCGATATACTACGCCGCGGGCAAAGTGCGCATACCGAAAGCGGGGCAAGCGACAAACTGTGCCGCGCGTATGCCGCGATTAAAGTGCACGATATACTGCGCACGCGCCGCGAACGAAGTGCGCACATGCCGTGATGCAACCGGAAACGCAGCAAAAACTATGATTAAAGCCATTATTTTTGATTTAGACGACACTCTTTATGATTTTGAAATAGCGAACTGCGCCGGAATAGACTCACTCAGAGCGTATGCAAAAAAGAATTTCAACTGGGATCAGGAAAAATTTGACAAACTGAATGACAATGCCCTTACCGCACTGAACATTCAAACGGATTACACCGCAGCTTCTCACGACAGGCTTCTCCGCTTCGCCCTCCTTTGCGAAGAACAAAAACTCCCGCTTTCTCATGCAATAAATCTCACAAACGCCTATTGGAACGCTTTTTTTGATAATATGCACATTTTTAACGGAGTGAAACAAACACTCGAGGAGATAAAAAAACGAAACTACATACTGGGGCTCGGTACCAATATGGTTTCCCACCAGCAATTCCGCAAACTTCAAATTCTCAAC
>CAMKAB010000112.1 GCA_946410375.1 uncultured Spirochaetaceae bacterium | reverse complement strand
TTATAATATTGTATGAAAAATTTTAGGAAAAATCCTGTTTAAGGTGTTTTTTTAAAGAAATAGTAAGAAAAAATGTAATTTAGGAGAAATGAAATATGAGGATGAGCAACATGTTTTCAAAGACGCTCAGAGAAGCGCCGTCCGGAGCTGATTGCAAGGGCTATGAATATCTGGTTCGAGCGGGTTTTATAAATCAGCTTTCCGCGGGGATTTTTTCGCTTTTGCCGCTGGGCTTCAAGTCCGTGCAGAAGATTACGGCGATAATCAGGGAAGAGATGAACGCGCTCGGTGCTGAGGAAATCCAGATGCCTGTGGTGAATAGTGCGGATATTTGGAAGGAAACAGGGCGTTTTTACAGTATCGACCGTGAAATGACCCGATTTAAGGACCGCAAGGATAGCGATATGTGTCTTGCAATGACTCATGAAGAGTGTTGCACTTATCTTGCACGTCAGGTTATAGACAGTTATAAGCGCTTGCCGCTTCTTGTGTATCAGATTCAAACGAAGTGGCGAGATGATCCGCGTCCGAGAGCGGGACTTATTCGCGTGCGCGAATTCACGATGAAGGATTCATACAGTTTTGATAAGGATCAGGCAGGGCTTGAAAAGGTATACAAGGCTCATTACGACGCATATTTCAGGATTTATAAGAGATGCGGACTTCCTGTTGTGGCTGTGGGGTCTGATTCGGGCATGATGGGGGGAAAGGTTTCCCATGAGTATATGTATCTTTCTCCGATAGGGGAAGACACGATAATCACATGTCCGCACTGCGGATATACTGCGAACAGACAGGTTGCGAAGTTCAAGAAAGAGGTTGCGCCTGAGGGGAAAGAGGAACTTAAAGAGAAAGAGCTTGTGGAAACCCCGAATGCGAAGACGATAGACGAGCTTTGTTCGTTCCTCGGAATTACGGCGGATAAGACTGCTAAGGCTCTTTTCATGGTTGGAACATATATCAACGACCAGAACGGCGAGGAAGTGAACCGCTTGATTGTGGGACTCGTTCGCGGCGATATGGATATCGAAGAAAATAAACTTCAGAATGCGGCGCGTTGCTCTTCAATGCGTCCGGCTCAGGCGGAGGAGATTTTGGAAGCGGGCATGGTCCCCGGCTTCGGTTCCGCTATCGGATGTAAGGAAGGAACCGTGGTGATTGCGGACGATAGCGTGGTGCAATCGGTAAACCTCGTATCCGGCGCTAATAAGGAAGGATTTCATTATCTTAACACGAATTACGGAAGAGATTATTCAGGCGTTGTGGCAGATATCGCTCAGGCTAAGGAAGGATATAAATGCCCGATTTGCGGAGAGCCGCTTAATGCTTCAAAAGGTGTTGAGGTGGGTAATATTTTCCAGCTTGGAACGCGTTATTCCGAGGCGATGAACTGCTATTATCAGGACGAAAAAGGCGAGAGGAAACCCGTAATCATGGGTTCTTACGGCATAGGAGTGGGCAGGCTTCTTGCATGCCTTGCCGAGGAGTACAACGATGAAAACGGTTTGAAGCTGCCGCTTGCCGTGTCTCCGTTTGAGGTGCATTTTGTGTCGCTTTTAAAGGAGACTGAGGTTTCCGATGAGATTTATTCCCGCTTGAAAAACGCAGGTTTTGATGTTCTTTATGATGACAGAAAGGAGTCCGCAGGTGTTAAGTTTGCGGATAGCGATCTTATCGGTATTCCGGTTCGCCTTACTCTCGGGAACAGAGCGTTTAAAGAAGGAAAGATTGAAGTTAAGGTTCGCGATACGGGGAATGTGAGTTTCCTTTCGTTGGAGAACCTTGAAGTGGAACTGAGCGCATTGCTGAAAGAATTGAGGAAGTGATGGCTGTTTTATACGTTGTGGCAACCCCGATTGGCAATATGGACGACATAACTCTGCGTGCGCTGGAGGTTTTAAAAAAAGTTCCGATAATCGCGTGTGAAGATACCCGTCATACGGGGATGCTGCTGAGTCATTTTAATATTACCGATAAACGCCTGATTGCTTGTCATGCGAGAAACGAAGAGGTGTCCTCCGCAGGAATTGTAAAACTGCTTTCGGAGGGATCCGATGTGGCGTTCTGTTCGGATGCAGGGACTCCCGGGGTGAGCGATCCGGGGAGCCGGCTTGTTTCCGCAGTTCGTTCCGCGGGTTTTAAAGCGGTTCCTCTTCCCGGGGCTTCGGCTGTTACCACGCTTATTTCCGCCTCAGGTCTTGCAGGAAAGACTTTTACGTTTGAGGGCTTTCTAAGTCCGAAAAGCGGGCGGAGACGCCGCCGTCTTGAAGAGCTGCTGGATCGGAACGAGTCTTTTGTTATTTACGAGTCGCCGTTTAGAATTTTAAAAACGCTCGGAGAACTTGCGGAGCTTTCTCCTTTGCGGAAAATGGTTCTCGGACGGGAACTCACAAAGGTTTTTGAGGAAATTCTGTACGGTACGGCTTCCGAAATTATTGAGCATTTAAAGATCGTAAAGGGCGAATTCGCATTGTGCGTGCTGCCCCCAGAGAGAACGGATGAGGCTTTTGAGGAAGAACCGGAAGAACAGGAGGACTGAAATCAAATAACAATCCTTTGAAGGATTGTTATTTGATTTCCACAAGTTTGTAATTTCGGCTCCCGAATCCGATTTTCTCGGCGTGTTCCAGTGTGTGTATGCCGTTTCTGCTTTCAATTCTTTGAATAACGCTTCCGCTGTCTTTAGCGGTGTAAATGAGGTCTATGCATGCCTGGTCAAGCGCTACGGGATCAAGACTTGCTAAAATTCCGATGTCGTGCATGTCCGGTTTTGCCGGGTTGGCATCGCAATCGCAATCCACGCTGAGCCTGTTCATCACGTTAATGCAGACAATGCCGCGTCCGTCCTGCATGTAATCGCATACCGATTTTGCGGCTTCCGCCATGGCTTCCAGGAACGGTTCCTGACTGCCCCAAATTGAGCCTTTTGTTTTTGTTCCGCCGGAATGGATTTGTACTTTTCCTGATTTTTCAACGCTCATACCGCTTGCGAAACCGATGGAAAGATTTTTGATGGCTCCGCCGAATCCCGCCATTGCATGCCCCTTGAAGTGCGACAAAATGAGGTATGTGTCGTAGTTTTTGAAGTGCGAACCTACGTAGTTTTCTTTTAGTCTTACTCCGCCTTTTACCGGAATCGTCATGTAGCCGTCTGCATCTTGCAGGTCAAAACCGTTCGCCACATCTAAAAAACCATGGTCGCGGGCGATTTTCATATGATCGATGTTATTGCTTCTCCCGCCGCCGTAGGCAGTGTTGCACTCAACAATCGTGGCGTTAAGTTCGTCTTTCACAAGATTTTTGATTAAAGCGGGTCTGAGGTAGTTTGAGTTTTCGCTCTCTCCTGTGCTTACCTTTACGCCGACTTTCCCTTTCGCTTTATAACCCGTGGCTTTGTAGATTTTAACGAGAGATTCCGGAGTTATTTCGCGAATGAAGTAGACAACAGGCGCGTCTTTGTCGTTTGCCGACGTTTCGCGGGTTTTGTAGGTAGAGGCTTTCGGGTTGTCCTTTGCAAAAAGGACCAGTGCGGATGTAATCAGCAATGTCGCTGTTGCAAAGAATAGTGCGCTTTTTTTCATTGTATGTTTCCTCCCTGAGTTTTTATGTTTTTATTTTAAATATAATATTTATAGTATTTTTTTGTGAATCATAATGAGTTTTTGTAATTTGCCGTTCTATGAATTGTTTTCAAGAGAGGAGTTAAAAGACGGAATGGAGTATTTTTTCAGCTTGAAGAAAATTATTGTTTTATTTGTTTGTTTCGCTCTTATGGGGACTGTTTTTGCTTCGGGGAATTCCGAGATGTCCGGCATGGCGGAGGGGAAAACTGTTGTAAGTATGGACGCCCCTGATAGCGGAGTGAAGCATTCGGAAAAAGTGGTTTTGAATTTTTCAAGCACGGGCGGCTTATACGAGAATGAGAGAAATTCGGATGACGCAGGGTTTTCTTCCGGGGAAAGAAGAGAGGTTTTGGACGCGGCTTTTGAAAAATTAAAAAACGAGGCGAAGAATTTGAACGATATTTTTCTTAGGATTGACGGCAAGGATATTAGCGTGAAGTGGGAAAACAACAGCGCTTTTGACGCTTTGAAGAAAAGATGCAAGAAGAATCCCGTTAAAATAAAGATGTCCGAGTACGGAGGTTTTGAGCAAACGGGTCTTCTCGGTTTCGAATTGCCGAGGGATGATAAGCAAATGAAGACGTCCGCGGGAGATATTGTGCTGTACAACGGAAATCAAATTTCTGTTTTTTACGGAGAAAACAGATGGTCGTATACTTTGCTCGGGCGCATAGTTAGTATGAGCCGGACCGAACTTGAAAACCTTCTTTCAAGCAGTAATGTTGAGATTGTTTTTTATTGAAAAAACGGCGTTTGTTCGGTATTTTTCTTTGAAACAAATAGAAGAATGCCGTGCGAAGTCTTTTTTAATCGATGAAAACGGGAAAAGACACCGTACATTATTTTTCAATTAAAAGAAAGTGAGAAACGACCGTATTATTATTGTCCGTTAAATCTTTGTTCGCGCAACGGG
>CAMKAB010000111.1 GCA_946410375.1 uncultured Spirochaetaceae bacterium | reverse complement strand
TCAGCGTATCTTGAAATCGGGGACCTACTTTCCCGGCGTCCTGATACGCTTTCGGGCGGGCAGAAGCAACGTGTGGCTATAGGCAGGGCGATTGTGCGTCGTCCGCGGGTCTTTCTTTTCGATGAGGCGCTCTCCAATCTGGACGAAAAGTTAAAGGAATCCATGCGTACTCTCCTTGTGAATATGCACAAAACGCTCCGCACAACAATGATATATGTTACCCACGACCAGAAAGAGGCTCTCTCTCTTTCGGATTATGTTGTTCTGATTAAAGACGGCGTTTTGCAACAGGCCGGAACACCGGAGGAGATGTATAAGGCGCCTGTTAACATGTTCACTGCGTCTTTTATCGGGACTCCTGCAATTAATTTTTTACGTTACAGTGAGATGAGTACCATTTTTGGCTGTTCCGAAATCGGAAGGATATTTGAAAATTCAAGCATTCGGCAACGAAATGCAGGATTATCATACGGGGTTTCTGCAAGCTGTAATGCGCAGGAAGTTAGTTCCTCGAATGATTTTTTTCTGAGTGAATCGGATATTGTATATGGTCTCAGGCCCGAATGCTTTTTAGCATCTTCTTCATCTGAAAGGGATTTGGCGGGTTTTAAGGTTTTATCCACATCTTACATCGGGTCGGGAGAAAATCTTTGCGTGGAAAGAAACGGGGTGCGTTTGAATATCGCTTTAAAATCGGATGATAGAATAGAAGATGGGTCTCTTTTGTACTTAAAACCTCGCTTTGATAAAGTTCTGTTGTTTGACGGGCGCACCGGAACGCGCCTTTAAAAGAGGCGTTATAACAAATGCGCTGATATTCATATTTTGCGTATGACGAACGCCGGAATACGTAGGAATGTGCGGGAATGCACCGGAACGTGCGGAAACGTGCCTCTAAAGAAACGAAAACAAATGCTCCGTTTCAGCATTCCGTGTCTGGCGGACGCACCGGAACGCAGGTTTTTAGGGTCTTATTCTGATTTTAGAGGTTATCTTTTTTATCTGATTTTCGCTTTTTTCCTTTAACATTCAACAAAGGAGAAGAAAAGAAGCTTATTCCGCCTTATCCGACACCTCGTTTGTTTTCATTCCTTCCAGTGTTTCCAACGCCTTTTTATACCCGCCTTCTCCGTACTGTAAACAGCGGTTTATCCTTGAAAGAGTGGCGCTGGAAAAGCCTGTTACCGTGCTTATTTCCTTGTATTTGAGTCCTTCGGACAGGAGACGGGCGCCTTCAAGACGATCCGCCATATCCAGGATTTCCCGGATTGTGCATAAATCTTCAAGAAAAAGTTTTATATCGCCTTCGCTATTCAGTTTGGAAAGCACCCTGTAAAGGTTTTCAATCTTATAGTTATCCGGACTCGGCATAATATCTCCTGAAGCGTATTGATAATGAATTCGTATCAATAACAGAATAAAAGATATGTAAAAAAACGTAAAGAGGGGTTTCAGGCAAAGCCGAATCCCGCGGAGAAAGATATATGAAAGTTGCGCCGGCATGGGCTCAAAACAACGTTTTCGGCAAAGCCGAATCTTGCGAGGAAAGATATCGAAAACCGGTTTGAAGACAATTAAGAACGCATCAGGAGACGAAGTTCTGCCCGGGTGAAGTTTCTCCGAAGACATAAGCAGCAGACTTGTTTAATTATCGCTTTTTATATAATATGGTTACGAATTTAAAGTCTATAGTTTTAATACGAAGAGGTATATGCATGATTAAAGCAGGACAGATTGATAAGGGCATGGGGCTTCTCATTAAGGGCGCTCCTTATATTGTTGTAGAAAGAGAATTTGTGAATCCGGGAAAAGGTTCTGCATTTGTCAGATTGAAGTTAAAGAGTCCGACAACGGGTCAGACATTACAGGAAACAATCAAGAGCCAGGACAGCGTTGAGGATATTGAAGTTGTTGATCATAACTATCAGTATTCCTACAACGACGGCGAGTATTTCCATATGATAGATGAAGATACATACGAGGATACTCCTGTGCAGATGTCCATGTTTGAAGGTTACGAGCTGTTAATGAAGGAAGGGGAAAGCTACCGCTGCACAACTTATAACGACGAGATAATTGACATTCAGATTCCGAGCAAGGTTGTGTATCTCGTCGCTGAAGCGGAAGAGGCGATCAAAGGAGACACCGTTCAGGGTGCTACGAAATTTGTTACCACCGAAACCGGTCTTCGCGTGCGTGTTCCTATCTTTATCAAGCAGGGCGAGAAAATTCGCGTGAATACGGAAACAAAAGAGTATTTGGAGCGCGTAAACGACTAATCTTTCATTGGCGCAAAAAAAGAATATCGCGGAGCTGCGGAGAAGGCTTTATGCAAACATCCGCAGTTTTTTTGACAAGAACGGGTATCTTGAAGTTGAAACTCCGATTCTTTCCTCTGCGCTTATTCCCGAGCCGACCATAGATAATTTTTCCACAATGTTTATGAATGAGTTTCTGGGTTCAAGGGAGTTGTATTTGCTGCCTTCCCCGGAATTGTATATGAAAAAGCTGATTGCGGAAGGCTACGGCAGCATTTACCAGATTTCGAAATGTTTCAGGAATGCGGAGCAGGTGGGGCGAATCCATAGTCCCGAGTTCTCAATGCTGGAATATTACACGACGGGTTTTGATGAAAAAGATTCAATTGCGTTGACGATCCGGTTTCTGCGAGAGACGGCGCTTGAGGACTGCGGAATTTTTGAGAGGGAACCTGAGATTATTTCCGTTCGTGATGCCGTTTTGAAGTGCACCGGGTTGGACCTTGATTTATTGCAGAATGCTTCCGACTTACGTTCGGAGGCGGTTTCGAAGCTGTTTATGAATATTCCCTCAGCGGAGCCGTGGGAAGACACGTTTAACAGGATTTTCTGCACTTTTGTGGAAACGGCCGTTCCTGAAAACCATGCGGTGATTTTTACCGACTATCCGGCGCAGATAAATTGTCTTGCTTTGCAGAACGGCAATTACAGAAGGCGTTGGGAGATGTATGTGGGAACTACGGAACTTGCAAATTGTTATGCGGAAGAGACTTCCGTTCAAAAAGTGAGAGATTATTTCAACGAGGAGTATAGGGCTCTCGTTTCCGCACGGAGCGGTACGGAAAAAGTTATTCCGGATTCCGACCCGACTTATGCGAATATTTTTGAGAATTTCCCGGCTTGTTCGGGGGTGGCGATGGGGCTTGACAGGCTTTTGATGCTGGAAGCCGGGTTGCACGATATTAAAGACACTCTTCTCTTTTCGATGTAGTTCTTTACAAGGTTTCGTTTTTGTCCTTCGTGTCATATGCGCGGATGCAACACATGAAGAATGCTAAGACGGCAACCATTACAGGGCTTCTATCTCGTCTTTTGTAAGTCCTGAAACATTCATAATCAAATCGGGTTTGATTCCGAGCTCCTTCATCTTTTTTGCTGTTTCAAGTATGGCCTCTTTTTTTCCCTCTTCCTTTCCCTCTTCCTTGCCTTGAAATATGCCCTTTTTTATGCTCTCTTCTTTCACGTCGTCTATGATGTCCTGATAGTACCAGTCTTTGTATTTGTCGTAGAATGCCTGATGTTCATCTTCCAGCTTTAATTGTTCCACTTTTTCCTCCAGCTTTTTTGTGAAATTGTCGGAAACCTCTCCCGAGTGAACGTACTCTGAAAACGCTCTGAGGGCGTCGTCCCTTTCTTCTTTGTATGCCGTTGCATTGAAGAAGAGAATATGGCTTCCGTCATTATATTCTTTTTTTAAACTTTCGGTTATTCCGTCTTTTATTCTTTCTGATTCCAGGTATGATTTTACCTCATACGACGGGAATCCGCAACGAAAAGGATCTGACTTACAGATAAAAATAACATAGGAATCTTTTAAGTTTTTGTAAGATGAACCCTTCTTGAGATTATCGTAATCAATGGAAGATTGATAATAACGAACCCGTTTTTCTATACTGCGGCTCAGGTAGCACTGCATTTCAATGTCGTATACTGTATCTGAATCTTCAAGATACACATCAAAACGAATGCTTTTTGACGACATGGAATTGTAAAAGGCGCTTTCCGATTCTTTGTAAACGATTTTGCTTATTTTACGACGTAAGCATAGTTCCAGAACGCCCTTGCAGATTTCTTCGTCTTTCATCACTTCCGAAAACATTACGTTGTCGTAGAATTGAAGCTCGCTGATTTTTTTTGGAATAAACATGGTTGACTCCTTATTTTTAAAACAGTTTTTGAATAAATCAGAGGATTGTTTTTTAGAGAATTAAAGGTGAAAAAAATTTTTTGACGGAATAAACGTCATGCAAATTTTCAAAGCCGTAAGCTCCCGGTAAAAATCCTCATACTTATATATTCCACCTAAAGTCATTTTTGAGCTAAATCTCTGTTTAAGAGCGGTGGAACGCATGGTAAACGCTTGTTTTTCAAGAAAAACAAAATCTACAGGTGATTCCCATGAAAATACGTTTCAATGAAAGAACAAAAGAAAATAACAAAAAAGACCGGTATTTTACTTCTCTGATGTATGCTTAAATGCGATAATACACAAAAATCTTGAAGAAA
>CAMKAB010000110.1 GCA_946410375.1 uncultured Spirochaetaceae bacterium | reverse complement strand
CGCTCAGAAAGTTATGAACATTGTGGACAGGCTTGAGAGTCTTGATGATGTTCAGCAGGTGAGCACGGATATGGAATTGCCTGAGGATTTTGAGGGTTAACGGCTCTCTGAAAAATCAATGAGGTTTTCCAATTAGAAAAATTTAAGGATATTTTATGCGAATTCTGGGTATAGATCCGGGTCTTGCAAATACAGGCTGGGGCATTGTGGACTTTAATGGGCGTGCTTACCAGCCTGTTTTATATGGAACAGTGAACACTTCGGCGGATATGCGGCTTGAGGACAGATTATCGGAAATTTCTGACAAAATCCTGTCTGTTGCCCGCGAGAACAATGTTGAATATATGAGTATTGAAGACATTTTTTTTGTAAAAAACGAGGTGTCAGCAATAGGTGTTGCGAAGGTGATCGGAGCGTTGTGTTTTGCAATGCATTCAATCAATGTTCCAGTGTCTGTTTTTACACCCCTTCAAATCAAGGTGGCGATTACCGGTCAGGGAAGGGCGGATAAAAGCGTGGTTCAGGAAATGTGCAAGCTGATCCTGCATTTGGATAAGGTCCCGCGACCGAATCACGCAGCGGACGCTTTGGCTGCGGCGATATGCTTGGGGAATATGGGGGAAACCTTAAAAAGAATGGGTGTCAGCAATAAAAGGGTGAATATCGGCTGAACGGTGTTTTTCCGCTTTATCTGTTTTTCTATTTTACCTTCAGGAGACAAAATGATAAACGCAATTCTTGGCAAGTTGGAACATGTGAATGCGCACTCCGCTATTATCTTAACAGGCGGGATTGAATATGATCTCATAATCTCGTCTCAGACAGCATCAAAGCTGACTTCTTTAAACGAGGAAGAAAAGTCTTCGGTGAGGCTTGTTACGTATCTTCAACATAAAGAAGATGTTATGCAGCTCTACGGTTTTTTCAGTGAAGAAGAGAGAACATTGTTTTTAGAGCTGAATAAGGTGAACGGAATCGGTCCTAAGCAGGCAATGAAAATTTTAAGCGGCGTGAGCGTGGAGGACTTTGTTTCCGCTTTGGATAAGGGCGACGTGCGTTATTTATCCAAAATCCCCGGACTCGGAGCGAAAACAAGTCAGAAAATCATTTTGGATTTAAGGGATAAACTTGTTTTGGTGTCCAAAGAGAAAGCTTCAACCGCTTCGGAGGAGGGTCAAGATTCGTATTCCGATATTGCTCAGGCTTTGGTTGATATGGGCTATGATAAGAAGAAGGTTTCGGAGTGTTTGCGCACTCTTGTTAAAGATAATGCAAAGCTTTTATCGGTAAAGACTTACGGCGAGCAGGAAGAATGGCTTTTCAGAAGCGCCGTTCTCAAATTATCGTAAGTTTCATGCCCGCTATCCGGTTGGCGCTGTCTTCTTGTCAGTTCGGGCAAGTGCTCGTATTAACTTAGGTTTTCATGACCGCCATAACATGACAAAAGTGCTGTTTAGGCTGTGTTCCGAGGGAAAAATTGCGGAAAAATCCGCTCCTGTTTGCGGACGATACGTGTGAGCGATTCGTTTTTTTTATTTGTTATCAATTTCTTGTTTAATATACGGGTTGTTTTAATAAATTTCGTATTGTGTTATACTCTTTTTAATGCTATCAGACAGTTTTGACAGAGACGATATTGTATCCTCAATGTTTCAGGAAGGAGATGTGCAGGAGAATATCCTGCGTCCGAAAATGCTTCATGATTTTCAGGGACAGGAACGGATAAAAACGAACCTTGAAGTATTCATAAAGGCAGCAAAGGAGCGAAAAGAAGCTCTTGATCACGTTTTTTTAATCGGTCCTCCCGGGCTTGGAAAAACAACGCTTGCTTCTATAGTTTCCAATGAAATGGGCTCGGAAATACGTATGACAAGCGCTCCTGCGCTGGATAAACCGAAAGACTTGGCAGGAATTTTAACGAATATAACGGAAAATTCCGTTTTTTTCATTGATGAAATACATCGATTAAAACCGGCGCTTGAAGAAATGCTCTACATTGCCATGGAGGATTTTGAAATAGACTGGGTGATAGGACAGGGACCGTCTGCGCGAACAATGCGTATTCCGATTCCTCATTTCACCTTGATAGGAGCCACTACGAAAGCGGGAATGGTTTCAAGTCCGTTGCAAACGCGTTTCGGGATAACGTTCAGGCTTGAATTTTATTCGGAAAAAGAATTATCAGATATTATTTCCAGAAGCGCCGGCATTATTAATGTGAAAATAGAAGATGAGGCTGTGAGAATGCTTGCGAAGTGTTCCCGCGGAACACCGAGAATTGCAAACAGGCTGCTCAGAAGATTCAGAGATTTTGCTGAAGTAAAGGGAGAAGGGGTTATTACCCCGAAAATTGTAAACGAGAGTATTTCCAGTCTGGGGATAGACTTAAACGGGCTTGAAGATCAGGACAGAAACATTCTTCGAACGATTATAGACTTTTACGGAGGAGGACCGGTGGGGGCGGAAACGCTTTCCATTTCGGTTGGCGAGGCGATCGAGAGTCTTGAAGATTTTTATGAACCGTATCTTATTCAAAAGGGGTATTTGAAGCGTACTCCGAGAGGAAGAATGGTTACGGGAAGGGCGTATGTTCTTTTGGGAATGGAAGATAAGATGCCGAAAAACATTGATTCCGATGCTCAAGGTTTGTTGTTTGAGTAAGATTTTTTTGGGATAAAACAGCGCGGATGGCGTGGGAAAAATATCTGGGCTTCTTCCGGAACGAGTTCAAACAACTTTTGAAAACAGATTTGAGAAACGAAACATAACGAGGTTTTAGGGGCGGAGCCCCTAGGAGAAGGGGGTGTGTCTGCAACGAAGTGCAGACCGGGGGGAAGGCTTTCCCCCTCATGAAGCAGAATATGAAACTTTCAGATTTTACTTTTGAATTGCCGGCGTCTTTGATTGCGCAAACTCCGGCGGAGAGGCGAGGCGAAGACAGGTTGCTTGTGATTGACAGGCGCACGGGTGAATATAAGGACGAAAAATTTTGCAATATAGTGAATTACATTGATTCAGGAAGTCTTGTTGTGGTAAATAACACACGTGTTCGAAAGGCCCGGGTGTACGGAGTGTCGGAAACGGGCGGACGGGTGCAATTCCTTTTTGCAGATAGAATTGATGATGAGAGATGGACTGCGATTGTCTCTCGTAGCCGAAAACAGACTCCGGGTAAACGCTTTGTTTTCTTTTCAGATTCGGGAGAAGAGTATTGCAGAGCTGTTATTGAGGGGGATGTTGAAGACGGGGACTCGGGCTCCGCACTGAAGGTTGTGAAGTTTTCCGCGCCGGTTAACGAGGATTTTTTCAGGATTTGCGGGCATGTTCCTCTTCCGCCGTACATTAAGCGGGAGGACGATTTCAACGATGAGACGCGTTACCAGACGATCTACGCTAAGAATCTGGGCTCTCTCGCATCTCCTACTGCCGGGCTTCATTTGACGGATGATATTTTTAATTCTTTTAGAAACAAGGGAATAGATACGGCAGAGGTTACTCTTTCCGTTGGTATGGGAACTTTTCTACCGGTGAGAACGGAAAATATTGAGGACCATGTTATGCATACGGAACATTACAGCATAACTCCTGAGACGGCGGATAAAATCAATGCTGCGAAAAGAGCGGGCAGGAAGATTGTGAGTGTCGGAACAACGAGTCTCAGGACGCTTGAGTCTGCGTGCGATGAGAACGGGGTTGTGCGAAGCGGTATGGGAAAGACAAACCTTTTTATAACTCCGGGGTATGCTTTTAAGGTTGTGGATGAACTTTTAACAAATTTCCACACGCCCGAAAGTACGCTTTTAATGCTTGTTTCCGCTTTTGCAGGCAGGGAAAACATCCTCAGAGCATATAAGCACGCCGTGGAAGAGGGGTATCGTTTTTTCAGCTACGGGGATGCGACATTTTTGAAGTAGTTTTTCCGTGATACGAAGCGTTTATGCGTTTATGCGCTTTGATTGATAGTAAAATTGACAATATAACGCCGTTCCTCTGATTTGATTCGTGTTAAAACGAATGCGCGGCATGATTCCGGGTGTCCACTTTAGGCGGAGTAAATATGAAGAGGCGTAAATGAGAGCTTGCGGGCTTTGCTCGTTGTCCTTTTTCAGGCGCGAGTAAATATGAGAAGGCGTAAATGAGAGATTACGGGCTTTGCTCGCTGTCCACTTTAGGTGCGTAGGCGCGAGTAAATATGAGAGGGTGTAAATGAGAGATTGCGGGCTTTGCTCGCTGTTCTTTTTTAGGTGGAGTGTTTGATTATACAAGAGTATTATGCAAGTATTATGCAAACCCCGCTTTGAGGCCATACCGTAAACTGAATACTTAAAGCGAAAGGAGAAGAAAATGGAAATAAAAATTACAAAAACCGAAAAAAAAGGTGTTATGCCGCCTGCGGAAAAATTAGGATTCGGCTCTGTGTTTTCGGATCATATGTTTATAATGGATTATACCGAGGAAAAGGGCTGGTACAATGCGAGGATTGTACCAGCCTCTACCGTCATGCGCTCGCCCGGCTTCGGCGTGATACGCGCCTCGGGTTTGAGC
>CAMKAB010000109.1 GCA_946410375.1 uncultured Spirochaetaceae bacterium | reverse complement strand
CCATGCGGGAATTGCGACTCAGAATGTTGTGGAGCGTCAGCTTGCAAAGGAAGGACTTCGTCGTCAGGACCTGGGACGCGAGAAATTCCTTGAAAGAACATGGGCTGTAAAGGAGAAGCACCACGATATTATTGTTAATCAGCTAAAGAAAATAGGTTCTTCCTGCGACTGGTCGAGGGAACGTTTTACGATGGACGAGGGGCTTTCCCGCGCCGTGAAGGAGACCTTTGTTACTCTGTATAATCGCGGATTGATTTACAAGGGCGAGTATCTCGTGAATTATTGTCCGCATTGCGGAACGGCTCTTGCGGATGATGAGGTTGAGTATCAGACGGACGCCGGTCATCTCTGGCATGTGAATTATCCGTTTGCAGACGGAACGGTGTTTAACGGAAAGAATTACATCACCGTGGCTACGACAAGACCTGAAACGATGTTCGGGGATGTGGCTGTGGCGGTGAATCCCGAAGATGAACGTTACAAGGATATTGTGGGGAAAATGCTCTGCCTGCCGCTTACAGATAAGAGGATTCCGATAATTGCGGACAGCTTCGTGGGGATTGAATTCGGAACCGGTATGGTGAAAATCACTCCGGCTCACGACCCGAACGACTGGGAATGCGGAAAACGTCATAATCTGGACGCAATCAATATTTTGAACCCGGATGGAACGCTGAATGATGTGTGCCCTGAGGAGTTCAGAGGTCTTCCTGCGGAGGAAGCGCGTTTTAAGGTTGCGGAAAAGCTCTCCGAGCAGGGCTATCTCTTGAAAACCGAGGATTACAGCCACGACGTTGGGCATTGTTATCGTTGCGGAACGGCAATAGAACCTTATTTGAGCAAGCAATGGTTTGTAAAAATGAAGCCGCTTGCGGAAAAAGCGTTGAATGCGTGGAAGAACGGTGAAATACGTTTTTTCCCTAAAAGATGGGAAAACACTTACTCGTCATGGCTTGAAAATATCAGAGACTGGTGCATAAGCCGTCAGCTTTGGTGGGGTCACAGAATACCGGTGTGGTACTGCAATTCTTGCGGTCATGTCCACGTAAGTACTGATGAGATAAAGGTTTGTGAGAAGTGCGGGTGTACGGATCTTTCTCAGGACCCTGATGTTTTGGACACGTGGTTCAGTTCCTGGCTTTGGCCGTTCTCAACTCTCGGCTGGCCGGAGAACACGGAAGATATGAAGCGCTTCTTCCCTACGAGCGCGCTTGTAACTGCTTATGATATAATATTTTTCTGGGTTTCAAGAATGATTATGGCGTCTCTTGAATTCACCGGAAAGGCGCCGTTCAGGGATATTTACATCACCGGACTTGTGCGTGATAAGCTGGGCAGAAAGATGAGTAAGTCTCTCGGAAACGGCATTGATCCGATTGAGGTTGTGGATTTATATGGCTCGGATGCGATGAAGTTCACGCTGTGTTACCTTGCCGCTCAGGGCCAGGATGTCCTGATCGATATGGATTCTTTCAAACTCGGCTCCCGCTTTGCCAATAAGATTTGGAATGCTACGCGTTTCCTTCTTATGAATCTTGACGGAAGAGAGCTTGTACCTGTTAAGAATGAAGATTTAACTGTTTTTGATAAATGGATTTACGATAGCCTGAACCGCAATGTGGCTTTGGTGCGTTCTTCTGTTGAGAACTACAGGTTCAACGATGCGGCATCCGCTATTTACGACTTTTTCTGGAATGATTTCTGCGACTGGTATGTTGAAGTGAGCAAGCTGAGCCTGCGTTCGGAAAGCGATGCTGAGAAGAACAGAATAGTTTCAATCTTAATGGATCTTTTAAAGGAAAGCATGGCGCTTATGCACCCGTTCCTTTCCTTTGTTACGGAAGAAATTTGGTCTAAACTTCCGAATACGGAAGGATATTTGATCTCCTCCCGTTATCCTGAATTTAAGGAAGAGCGCGTGTTCAAGAAGGAAGCGGGGCTTGTGGAAGCGTTGCAGAGCATTGTTAAAACGGTGAGAACGGTTCGTGCGGAAACGGGCATTCCTGCGGATGTGCGTCTCCGCGCTATTGTGCGCCCTGATAATCAGGATGAGGTTTCCCGGTTTGTGAAAGAGAACACCGAATTGTTAAAAACGTTTACAAATTGTTCCGATTTACAGGTGGACGACGCTCATTCGCTCTCCACTGAAGGTGCGTTTCCGGCTTCAGGGCAGGGGTATGAGGTGTATGTTTTCGTGCGCGATGCGATAAATGTTGAGAAAGAACTTGCGAAGCTGGAAGCCGAGCTTTCGAAGACGGAAGCGCTTCTTGCGGGAACTGAGAAAAAGCTGTCAAACCCTAATTTCATGAATGCTGCGAAGAGCGAGGCTATTGAGAAAGAAAAGAATAAAAAGGCGGAGTTTACCGAAAAAATCGAGAAAACCCGCCGGCATATTGAGGTTTTGAAGAGTTTTTAGTTTTTTATGTGCGTGAAGCGGAACATTTGCGGGTGCGCGGCCTGTGTGTATCTGTGTTGATGAGGTGCGGCTGTGATGTTCCGTGATGCCTGTGTTTTTTGAAGGGTACTGATATTATCAGTATGGATAGTATTTTTCGCATATGGCGTTTGCGTTTCCGGTGTTTTTGGCAGGACGGATACTTTCGGTGCGGTTGATTTTTTCGTTAGGTCCGGAATTTTTCGCGCCGGGAGCGTGTTCGGGCAGGAAGGGGAATGAAGATAACGAAAAAAAAAGTTTTGTTTTTAATTCCGCTCATTGTTTTTTGCCTTGCGGCTTTTTTTTCCGTATTTGCCGTAAGGGCATATCTGCGTATGCCCCTGTACGTTTTCGTTCAGGATTCTTCATGGAAGGTTCTGAACATAGATAAGGACTTTAAATCGGTGAAACGTACTCTTTTAAAGAACGGCATACGATTTAAAATCTTAACGCTGAAAGTGGATGATTCGGTGTCGTATGAGTCCGTTAAAAAAACGCTTTCGGTTGCTCTTAAAGCGAAAAAAGTCCTGCTGAATCCGGTTGCACTTTCGTGTTGTAACACGCTGGACATAAACGTAAAGGAGATTTTGCCCGATTCAATAGTTATGGGAATCGGGAGAAACAATCAGGACGGCAGGTATGACTATGTTTTCACTGAGGATACGGGGGATGCGTGGTCGGAAGCCGATATGTATCTTTCGGGTAAAAAGAACGTTATTTTTTGCAAAACAGCGCGTGATTTATATAATATTTTGAAAACACATAACCTTTCGGGAAATACTGCGCTTATCACCGATTTCAAATTGCGTCAGGCAGTGCCTGAGGGGGCTCTTGCGGGATTCATTATTCCTGATTTTGCAGAGGCTTTTATGCGTTTTGAGAGCGTTCCGAGTGCGGATTTGACTGAGCTAGAGCCGCCACAGAGCGTTGCAGGGGATGATGTTTCCGAGAGCGGGCCGCAGAACGGTTCTCCGAAAGCGGATGTGTCTGAGTTCGGGCAGTCTGAGAGTGCGGAGCGGATGATAGCGTTGTCGAGAGAAAAAAATGTCGGGAAACTCCGATACAATGTGTTTGTGTATGATTCCGTGATAGACGCGGTGAATACTGCGCCTCTTTCGGTAACAGATATGTCTTCTTCCGAAATGTTCCAGGATTTGAATGTAATATAGTGGGGTGGCTATGAAGCGGATTGCCGTAATCACCGGCGGATCAAGCGGACTCGGAGCTGAGTTTGTGAAAATCCTGGACAATGTCCGGGATGTTGATGAAATGTGGCTTATCTCCCGCAGGGCGGGAAATACATCGAAAACCGCTTCTTTGAGTAAAAAATGCGTGTTCTTCCCACTTGATTTATCCGAAAAAGACAGTATTTCCGTCGTAAGGGAAGCCTTGGAAAAGGATGCGGATGTTTGTATAAAATACCTGGTGAATTCCGCAGGATTCGGCGCTTTCGGCTCATCGGAAGATATCGGACTTGAAACCGAACGTAATATGGTGGATCTTAATATTAACGCGCTTATTTCAATGTGCGGTGTTTGCGTTCCCTATATGGAACGCGGAAGCAGAATAATAAACATCGCTTCTCAGGCTTCGTTCCAGCCTCTGCCTTATTTGAATGTTTACGCCGCTTCAAAGGCTTTTGTGAGAAGTTATACGCTTTCTCTCGGTGTTGAACTGAAAAAGAAAGGTATCACTGCCACTGCGGTGTGTCCGGGATGGATGAAAACGCCTTTTTTGGAACGCGGCGAAATAGGTGCGAAGAATACGATAACAAATTTTTCGGGAATGACTTCTGCGGAAACAGTTGCGCGAAAGGCGTTTAAGGACGCTGAAAAAGGGAAGCGGATTTCCGTTTGCGGGCTGTTCGTTAAAGTGTGCAGGTTCGCATCCCGGCTTTTTCCCGAGTCTTTTGCAATGAAGGTTTGGCTGAGAATGCAACATATAAGTTGAAGTTGCGAAATACGCGTTTATGGTTCATTGCATAAGTCGAGTACGCATTAAAAAAGACGTATTAAAAAAATAATGAATCGTTAATTAAAAGGGGGTCGTGTTTATGAGGGTGGACAAAACAAAGACGCGAAAGGAAACGGAAACAAACGCTTACGATAATAGCACTACGATGTCTTCGGATTTTCTTTCAGAAGCGTATTTT
>CAMKAB010000108.1 GCA_946410375.1 uncultured Spirochaetaceae bacterium | reverse complement strand
TTCCAGCTTAACATCATTTGCTCGCGGAGATATGCTCTCAGGTCCCTCGTGAACGGAAAGATTATGTCCCACCCCGTGGCCTGTTCCGTGAAAATAAGACGCGCCTATGCTCCACACCGGAGCCTTCGCAAGCGCATCCAGCTGATATCCCTTTGTTCCCTCGGGGAAAATCGCCCGTTCAAGAGCCAAATGCCCTTTCAAAACCGCCGTGTAGTCTCTTTTCTGTTCCGCCTGAGCCGTTCCGAACAACAAAGTACGGGTAATATCCGTGGTGCCGTATGCGTACTGACTCCCGCAGTCAAGAACAAGGAGTCCGTTTCCGTCAATCTCCATATTGCTTTCTTCATCGGCAGAGTAGTGCACAATCGCCCCATGTTCTTTAAACGCGGAAATTGTCTCAAAAGACGGCTCTAAATAATCGGAATCGGCTTTTTTGAATTCCTCCAGCATTTTCGCCACCGCAATTTCCGAAAGAATTCCCTGCGATCGAGTCTCATTTTGTCCCGATTTTCCGTTTTCCGTTAAAATTTTTTTCCGCTCCGCCTGATACGAGTGCAGGAAACGCAAAAGTTTTACCAGCGAGGCTCCGTCTTTTTTATGAGCTTTTCGCATCCCGGATTGCTCAGTCTTGTTTTTACGCGCTTTAAGTTCTTCCACATAATCGCGAACATCAACTAAAATTCCGTTTTTCACGTTTTCTTTTATTTTAACATTGGTTTTACCGAAGTCCGCACCGATTTTGCCCTGAATATCGTTCAAGAAAGGGAAAAATTCCGCATAGTCCTTTACTTCAAAACCGAATGTCCTTTTTTTTGAACATTCACTCCGCACTTTTCCCGTTCCGCAAAAGATCGCTCTCCTTTTTTCGGTAAAAAGAACTACGCTTTTCCTTCCCGCTAACAAATAAGAGTAAAAAACAGGTGTATAACGAACATCTCCGCCGCGCAGATTAAGAAGCCATGCAATGTCATCAAGGCTTGTCAGGAGCAAATAATCCAAATTCCGCGTTTCCATATATGCGCGAAGTTTTTCAATCTTGCTATCCTTGTCTTCACCTGCGATTTTAAGAGGCACTTCCCGTATCGGAGAAAGCGGAGCGGCAGGTCGCTCAGTCCATATTCTGCTTACGAAATCATCGGTCGGTACAATATCCAAACCGGCTCTTTCATAATCGGCATACTTTCTTATGCTCAAATTTTCCGCAGGAAGAGCTATCTTCCTTCCCTTGCACGCTTCTCTAACGTATTCTTTAAAATCTGTACATTCGGGACCGTCCGTTTTTTTCATTACGAAAACGGTTCCCTTAATTTCTTCCGCACACTGAATAAAATATCTGGAATCCGTCCAAATTACCGCCTCATAAAGAGATACGAAAACCGTGGCATTTGAACCGGTAAAGCCTGTCAGAAATTGCACGCTCTTATAACAATCCGCGGGATATTCCGAAAAATGAGGGTCTCCGGTGGAAAAAACATACGCAAATAACCCCTCTTTTTTTAGTATTTCCCGCAATTTGCAAACTTTTTCATCCGTTGTCATTTTTTCTTTTTCACGCTTTTAACCTGAGGGCGTTTTTTCGGTAATTTTTGAGCGTCTTGAGTATTCCGCGAATTTTGCACATTCTGCTGCGGTTTACTGTCGTGAGCCCTATTATTCCCCGCACTTCCCCGCGTATTCCCGGTCTTTTTCGCGTACGCCATAATGAGCAAACCCGCCGCTATCATTAAAAAGCATAAAATCTGCCCCAGAGACAAATTGAAAACGCTCTTGAACAAAGCTGTCGGTTCTTTTTCCCGCCCTAACGCGATAACAAAACCCAGTTGCTCGTCCGGCTCCCTGAAATACTCGATGATAAAACGGACAAATCCGTACCCGAACAAATAAAAACCGGTTAAAAAACCGTATCCGAACGGAGATTTTTCGCTTCTGGCATACGGTCTTGCCGCAAACCATATAATCAGGAATAAAACGATTCCCTCAAACAACGCTTCGTACAGCTGGGAAGGATGCCGGGGAAGATTCACCAAATCTCCCATATTGTATGAAATTCCGGCTTTTTCACAGGCTGTTCTCACCCACTCTTCCGCAGTTGAAAATCTTTCCGCATAAGGGAAAACCATTCCGTAAGCGCTTCCCGTACACCTGCCCCAAAGCTCCGCATTTATAAAATTCCCGAGTCTTCCGAACGTGTACCCGAGAGGAACACTGACGACTATCACATCAGCGACTTCCCAAAACCGCTTTTTATACTTTCTGCAATAAAGCGAGCATCCTACCACCACTCCCGCAACTCCGCCGTGGTAACTCATGCCGGGAAGTCCTACAAACCTTCCTTCTCTAAACGGCCAGAAAATCAAATAAGGATGTGTCCAATAGTACGAGCTTCCTTCGTAAAACAATGTGGAAAACAATCTTCCGCCTATAATCAGGCAGATTATAAGATACATGAACAGGGAAATAACATCTTCTCCGCTCATTTCTTTTAATACGCCATCCGTTTTCTGCTGTCTCCTGAAAAGCGCATACGCTATCGCAAAAGCCACCAGATACATCAGGGCATACCATCTGATCGGCAAAAATGAGAATACCGTAGGCCGTATCCATTTTGGAAAGTTCACATATAAAAACATAAATAATTTATAGCATATTAGTAGGATATTTAGTAGTAGACTTCACATTTTTTTACAAAATCCGGATTCTACAATCCACAGGCTAACTCAAGCAAATACAAGAAAAAAACGTTTTATTCAACACATATTA
The DNA here is from genome assembly GCA_946410375.1 of uncultured Spirochaetaceae bacterium. Taxonomy (GTDB): domain Bacteria; phylum Spirochaetota; class Spirochaetia; order Sphaerochaetales; family Sphaerochaetaceae; genus CAMKAB01. Next base: position 1,872 of record CAMKAB010000108.1, on the reverse strand, counting down.
TCACAGAAATTAACAAGTTATGCACAACTTATGTGAGCGCCTGATAAATTCCGCGAAAAAAACTTACTTAACGCATAATCGGACATATAATCATTTATTGTGATACTAAGCTAATTGCTTTAGATATAAGGATTTACGTTTTTAATAACGGAAAATAAATTCTTATAAAAAAATAGATAATATTTCAAATTAAAAGTGCCGATTCAACGCGGAAAAATCAAAATCAACAGGAGTTATGCACAAGTTATGCACAAGCAAACCATGTTATGCACAACCCTTGTGCATAAAGTTTGTGCACAAGAGCCTGCACACCTCAAATATCCCAAATTCTGTTTAATTGTCTTCGCTTGTCTCTATTAACGCCTGAACGGCTGAAAGCGCATAAATCGCCGCGGTCTCGCACCGCAAAATATTTGTTCTGAGTAAAACGGGTTTAAACCCTTCTTGCATAAGAAGGGAACACTCGCTGTCCGTAAATCCGCCCTCGGGTCCCACAAGCACCCCGACGGTTCCTTTAAACCCTTTTAAAACACTTACCAGATCCCGCTGATCTTCTTTTAACGAACACTGATGAAGAATAAGACCTATCGCGGGTTCCCCGAATGCTTCGCTTCTTTTTTTAAAATCCGATGAGACGTCTTTTATATCAATAAGATTACCTATCCGAGTGGGAACCAGCGAGCCACTCTGCTCAACAGCCTCTTTAATCAACGCCTCATAGCGCTCCGAACGCGATTCCGCCCGATTTTCTTCGAGATTCGCAATGCAGTTTCCGCTTTTTACGGGAACAATCGCGCACACTCCTATCTCCGTTCCCCGCTTGACAATCTCGTCCATTTTTCTTCCCTTGGGAAGACATTGGTACAAGATTATGTTATGGCGAGGTCTGTTCTCCGGTAGTGCGTCCGTCCTCTCTTTTGCGAACGCATCCCTCACCGCGGAAAGCGTAACACTCGCCTTCCCGATATGCAAAATAGTGAGATTCCACGCATTTCCCGCCGCATCTCTTCCCGTTAAAGAAGCGTTTTCCTTTAAACGCAAAACTTTTACAATATAATTGAAATTCTTTCCGGTAAGCGTTATCGTGTCTGTTCCGTTAAATTCTTTCGGTAGTAAAAAAAGACGCATTATCAGATTATTTCCCGCTTGTAAGGAACTCTATCGCCCTCTTAATCTGGGTATCAAAATAGGTATCCACCTTCGGTCTGTCATCGTAATTCATATGAAGATAGTACTCATTTCTGATGAGAATTTGCAAAACTTCCCTGCTGATTCCCTTGTCGCTGTTCTCTCTTACAAATTCGTTCACGTTTTCCAAAGTGAATTCCTTGTGTTTCTCTATGAACTCTGTGGCGACCTTATCTTTACTCAGGGCATTGAACGCTTCTCTTTCCTGAACATTAAGAGCCCGCGTCTTGAATATTACTTCATTCGATCCCGTAACCTTCTGAACCTGCACGTTTGCATCTCCCGTGATTTTCTCTATGGAAGGTACAACTTTTGCATCTATATCGGCAAGTGCCATATCCTCATTAAATGTTACGTTCGTTGACGTACCGCCGAGGAATTCAAGGCTGAAATTAAGGGCATGACGTCCCATTGCCGAATTTGCGATCATGGTAATGATACCTACAGCTATAACTGCCACCGAAATAATAATAAATACAGTTCTCTTGGACAGAAAGTCAATCTTCTTGTATTCTCTAGCCTTGCCGTACCACTTCTCATCCTTGATTCCGAGTGCATAGAACGATCTTAAAATGAGCTTCGTAACAAACAATGCCGTGATCATCGAAACAACGATACCAAGTGCCAGTGTCTGCGCGAACCCTTTGATAGATCCGGTTCCTATTACTCCGAGGACAAGTGCCG
>CAMKAB010000107.1 GCA_946410375.1 uncultured Spirochaetaceae bacterium | reverse complement strand
TGTGGCTCTCATTCCCGAATATCTCTCCTATGTTGAAAGAATTTTACACTGAAAAATCCTATTTTCAACATTAATCGCCGAGCGGTAAGCGCTTTTCCGAAGGACATTACTCAGCAGATTCAATGCTGAATGAATAACAAATCTCCCGTATTTTTCTTAAATACAACACCTTACTCATCACGGAACGCACACCCCGCACACCCGTTTAAAAAACATCCTGAACAATATTTTTATCACATCGCTATACATCATTGTGGGAGTAATCGCACTGGATATTATGGTTATAATCCACGAAGCCGGCCACTACTTCACCGCAAAAATATTTCACATTGAAACGGACAGTCTCCATATCGGTTTCGGACCTCAAATAAGACGAAGCAACCGGAATGCAAAACTCACATTCGGCATCATCCCGTTCGGAGGAGCTTGTAAACTGGACACGCTCTCCCTCTACTCCACTCACCCGATAAAAAGAATACTCATGTATCTCGCAGGTCCCGTCTCAAACGCCGTTTTTGCAATTCTCTGTTTTTCCCTCTTTCTTTTAATTAACGGAACAAACATTGTTGAATCAATTAAAATTTCACTCGAACAGTGTTTATTTGAAGTTAAGATGTTTCACGACGCAATTTTTTCCGTTATCACAGGTCGTGCGAAAATCGGAGACATAATCAGCGGAGCGTTCAAAGCCTCGGAAAACATCGGACTTATAACCGTGGCGGGATTCAGAAGCAGCTTTATAACGGGCCTCTACAACACGCTCTACCTTGTTGCAAGCGTAAGTCTTTCCCTGGGAGTTGCAAACATGCTCCCTATTCCCGCATTAGACGGCGGATTCATCCTTATCAGCATTATAGAACTTATCACGCGCAGAACATTCAGCGAAAAATTCTACCTGATTGTGCAGATTGTCGGGCTTGTTCTCCTGCTTGTCGTGGTGCCCATAGCTCGCAGGTTCTAAACATTTATTTCCGATTATTTTGTCAGGTCTATGAGGACATTTTCAAGACCGCCGTCCTCAATAAGCTGCTCAAGTTATTTCCGATTATTTTGTTAGATCTATGAAGACATTACAGACGTAAAGCCTGAGCAAAACAACTCAAAACAATACTCCCGTTATCAGTGTTCCCGATATATTTCCACAAACGACACGAAATTAGCCACAAACATCATATCGAACGCACCGGTGCTTCCGTTTCTCTGTTTTGCAATAATAACCTTTATTTTTCGCGAATTTGAAGAAGCATTATTATCATGAGGGTCGGGAATGTCCTCATTTGCATACTGCTCAACTTTGTTGTTCTCATTAAGCCTCTTTGAAGCATCATCTAAAAGAAGTACAACATCGGCATCCTGCTCAATAGAACCCGATTCTCTCAAATCCGCAAGCATGGGAGCGCGATCTTTTCCGGCCTCTCTGTTCACCTGAGACAGAACAATAATCGGCACGTTCAACTCACGCGCAAGGCTCTTCAAGGACCTTGATATATAACCTATCTGCTCGTGTCTCTGATGTGCGCTCATCCCTTCCGCTTCAATCAAACCGATATAGTCAATAAAAATAATTTTAACCCCGTCGGTACGCACCATGCGCCGAGCCTGAGCCTTAATTTCCATCAGCTTGATATTGGGAGTATCCTGAATAAGCAGATTCTCCTGTTTCTCATACATTCTCGACACAGACGACATAAGAGCCGTGTCCATTTCCGGTGTTAACTGACCGTTGCGCAACGCCATGGAGTTAATAGACGACTCCCGGGCAATCAAACGCTCCATCAGTGCGGCGCCGGACATTTCAAGGCTGAAAAAACCGACTTTAATAGGATCTGCATTTTTAAAAGCCATATTGTGGACCAGCGACAAGGAAAACGCCGTTTTTCCGACAGAAGGCCGGGCACCGATAATAATCAATTCAGAAGGTTTAAAACCGCCCAAATAAGCATCAAGAGTGTAAAAACCGGATAGAACTCCGCTCTTTTTCTCCCCGCTCATCTTAGCTTTAATATCATCAACAACATTGTACATATAATCACCGGAAAGCTTATATTTACCGGTGGTGATATTAGTGGCGAGCTGAGAAAGCCTGTTATCCAAAATATCAACCGAGTCCTTAACGTCCTCAGTCTCATCAAACGCCTTCTCTCCTATCAAAACGGAAAGTTCCAAAAGCTCACGCTTCAAAGAACAACGCTTAATGATATTCGCATAATAAAGCGCATTTGTGGAAACCGGGATTGCATTCGTAAGATTAGAAACATACGCATACCCCCCGGCATCTTCAAGAAGTCCTTTTTGCTTTAAATAGTCGCAAAGAGTGATGTAATCGATCTTCTCTCCAGGACGGGAATCTCTCAGAGCGTTAATTCCCTCCCAAATAAGCTGATGAGAACGAGTATAAAAATCGTCCTTTAAAAGCCCCACATCCTGCTGAACCTCGTCCAAAGCCTTGTTTCTGAATAGAATCGCTCCGAGCAAAGCTATCTCAGCGTCCGCATTATGCGGGGGAATTCTGCCTATCATCTCACCGGCCATACATACTCCACACTACATCTTATTCCAGACAAAATCTTAACAGCAAAGATATTTTTTATAAAATCCGGTAATCTTATCCCAGGGAATGAAATTGCCGTTCCCGCCATCGTATAAATCGGTATGAACAGCCCCCGGAACAATATATAACTCCTTATTCTCCGTAAACTTGCCATCCTTAACAATGTCGTGGAACGTGTCCTCGGAGAAGTATCTTGAATGAGCCTTCTCGCCATGAATTAAAAGAACGGAGCTTCTGATCTCCCCGGCATACTTCAAAATCGGCTGATTCATGAAACTCATACAGCCTATCGTATTCCAGCCCTCATTTGAATTCAAACTTCTCTTGTGATAACCGCGGCTTGTTTTATAATAAGCGGAATAATCCTTTACAAAGAAAGGCGCATCATCCGGCGCAGGATAGTCCAAACATCCTCCGGCTCTTGAGTACTCTCCCGTTTTAAATTCCTCGGTTCTTTTTCTGTTTAAAATGACCTTTTTGTTATAACGGGCATCCTCCGAATTTTCAGAATCAAAGTATCCGTTCGCATTAACACGCGTCATGTCATACATGGTTACGGAAACAGTCGCCTTTATCCTTGTATCCAGTGCGGCTGCGTTAATTGCCAGTCCGCCCCACCCGCAAATACCTAAAATACCTATTCTCTCGGGATCAACCAAATAATAATTCGAAAGAAAGTCAACCGCAGCCTGAAAATCTTCCGTATTAATATCAGGACTCGCCATATTTCTCGGAGTGCCGCCGCTTTCTCCCGTAAACGAAGGATCAAACGCAAGAGTTATGAATCCAGCCTCCGCCAAATTACGCGCATATAAACCTGAGCACTGTTCTTTCACAGCTCCGAAAGGACCGCAAATTGCAATAGCAGGCAATGCTACCCCGTGTAGTTTCCCATCCGCCAGAACGGATTTTTTGGGAATATATATATCTGCCGCCAAAGTAATTCCGTAGCGATTTGCAAAAGTCACCTTACTGTGTCTCACCTTATCGCTTTTCGGAAAAGTTTTATCCCAAGCACGGGTAAGTTTCAAAGTTTCCTGTTTTTCTGTATTACTCATTTTTTTCCTCTTTTTAACAACTCAAATTCCGGTGCTTATTTTAACACTTATGAAAAAAATGTACAACAAAATAGGGTGCGCCGAAACGCACCCCGAAATAAAAAACAATCAAAAAATCAATTATTCTTGGCAAAATACATCTTCACCTCGGCAAAACCCTTATCCTTCACGTAAATCAACAAATTTCCGCGCGACGGGAAAGACAAACCCGAAACAGCGTTACCATAGCCGAAAGGATAATGCCAAAGCCCGTAACCGTTACTTAACTCACACGCAGGAGACACACCGTAAAGCACAGAAGAAGTGTTATTGACCGTATACGTATACCTGGAAATCAGCACATCAGCACTATCAACACCGTTTAATTCGCATTCAACATACCAGTCAGACAAAGAATCCTTCGCCACCAAGGTGTATTCTCCTGAGGAATCAGGACCCTCAGCAGTACTTACCGAACCTTCCTGCCATTTCACACTATTCGTATCGACATTGCCACCGGCGGAAAGTCCCAAATCAAACTCGTCGCTATCCAGGCTGAAAGAACTGTTCTCGTCGACTTTACTGTAGGCAAGCATCATAGGAGCGACTTTCAAAAAACCGTCTTCAATGACGAAAACCTTATCTTCTATATAATTATCCAGTCCTATCGACAGCTTAACGGTATCAGACGCGGAATATTCGGTTCCTGCAATCGTCAAAACAGGATTATTATATGTTTCGGAAATTTCCGCCACGTTCACATAATAAGCAAAATTATTAAACATCTCTCTCATTTGCACAACGCTATAGGTATTTCCGGTTCCCAATTTAGACTTGTTTCCCCTACCGTTATTATCCACGTAAATGTCGTTTAACAAATAAGTTACAACAGTATTCAACTCATTTTCCAAATCTTCGTTCACCACAGCTTTAAGCGCCGGAATATCCGAAGCGCTCACATAGCCGCACACCGTACACGTTTCCGTTGTTCGTCCTTTCTTATCAAGTTCAGGACTTTGGACTTCCGGAGTTCCCCACGCATGGTC
>CAMKAB010000106.1 GCA_946410375.1 uncultured Spirochaetaceae bacterium | reverse complement strand
TGTTTATCTCCTTTAAAACTCTGAGAGAGACGCAGAATCGGGTTCTGCTGATTACACGGTTATGTGAATAGTTTTTGTATATGGTCATATGAATAATCGTTGCTAAAAATCCGAAAAAAGGCAAAAATGAGCATATGAGAAAAATTATTTGCGCTTTTTTGATGTCTCTCTGTGTGTGTTCGTTTTTTTTCGCAGTGGATATGCGTGTTGTTATGCCGAATACGAGCAGCAAGGAGATCTTTCCCGAGGATTCCGATTTGGGAGAATGCGTGTTTTCAAAAGAGGTTTCTTCTTATCCGTTTCTGCTTTCCGCATTGAGAGAACCGTACAGTTTGGAATGGGCGGAGAAGTATTTGCACGGGGATTATAAGAAAAATATCACGAAAGTTTATTCGTCTGTTTTTTCGGAAATACTGCCGTGTCGCAATGTTCTCTTTTCAAGAGTTCAAAAATACGCCGACGGTACGGAAGTTATCACGGCTAAATTCCCTGATTCAAAAAAGATAATCTCTTTTGCGATTAAAGATGAGAAGATTTACGCCGTGCTGATGTGAGATTTTTTGAGGGTGATGATACGTTTTGCAATGGCAACGGCTTTACGGTTTGAGACAGGTTTTGTGTTGCTTTTATCGTAAAGCCTGAAAAGTGAGGACTTATTATGAGCGGTTTTGTGGATAGGGCTGCGGAAAAGCTTGATAAACTTTCAGATGAGCAGATACGCGCTGTTCTGGACAGCCAGAAGTCTGCGCTCAGGATCCGCGATGGGCTTTTAGACAGCGTTGACAGCGGAATTTTGGTTCTGGATAACGACTTGAAAGTTGTGTATGTTAATAATTTTTTAGGCGACGTTTTTAATTTTAACTATAAAAAGGCGCAAAAAGCGGATGTCCATGTTTCAAAAATAATCAGAGACGAGGGAGTACTTTCGTTTATTTTTTCAAATTGCAAAGATCCGAAGAGCGAACCGTACGATTTTGATTATTCCAGCAATATGTTCGGACAAATGCGGGTGCGCCTTAATGCGTATAAAATGAAAAATCGCGTGCCGGACAGTACCGGCAAGGCTGGCGAAAGGATTGTTTTTTTTCGATTTGTTGACATAACTCTTTTTGAGAAAATGAAGTATGAGTTTAAAAAGAATGAAAGTCTCGCGCAAATGACAACGGTGGCTGCCACAGTGGCTCATGAAATTAAAAATCCGCTTGCGTCTATTTCAATTTATTTGCAGCTTTTGAAGAAGAAGCTTGATAAGGATGGCGCGATAACAAAAGAGGGAGCGGAGAAGAGCATTACCGTGATTTCCAACGAGATTGAGCGCCTTAATAATATCGTTGTTGATTTTCTTTTTGCCGTTAAGCCTATGAATGTGAATTTAAAACTTGATGATATAAATATTTGCGTTAAGAATGTTGCTGAACTTTCACAGGCGGAAATAAAGGAAAACAATATTGTTCTGAAGTTGAATCCCGGGTCAGCGCTTCCGAAATTGAATATTGACGGAAGACTTATAGAACAGTGTCTGCTCAATCTGGTTCGAAATGCAATTCAGGCGATGAATCCGGATAGTTCGGATAATATGATTACTATAAACACGTTTCAGGACGGAAATACCGTGAAACTTACCGTGTCCGATACGGGTTCGGGGATTTCTTCGGATATTATGGACAAGATTTTCGAGCCGTATTTTACCACGAAAGCTTCGGGTTCGGGGCTCGGTCTTACAACGATTTTTAAAATCATGAAGCGTCATGACGGCGAAGTTACCGTGTCGTCGGAGGTCGGAAAGGGGACGACGTTCATGCTTGTTTTTCCGATCCCTCAGAGCGAAAGATTGAAGATTGCGCAGTAGATGCGCTGAAGATAGGGAAAAAACGGAAGGTTTATTCGCGAGTTAGAGAGTTGCGCCACGGAGCGCGGAGAGGGCGGAGGACGTCCTTGGAAGGCGAAGCGAAAGCGTAATTTGCGAGTTGGAGAGTTGCGCGTTTCGGTAAAGAAAGGTATTTGCGAAAACGCAGGCGGTGCTTGAAACGTTGCTCGTGCGTTAAATTAAAGAAAGATTTTTGAAAACAAGGATACGTCGGAGAGTTGGGGTTTGATATGGTGAAAAGGACGGTTTTAATAGTTGACGATGAAAAAAACATCAGAGAAGGCCTTTCTGATGCCGTTGAGATGGAAGGTTATTCATCTTTAAAAGCGGAAAACGGAAAAGAGGCGCTCTCTTTGCTGTCAAAAGAAGATGTTGACATTGTGATTACGGACTTGAAAATGCCCGTAATGAGCGGAACTGATCTTTTGAAAAAAATATATTCCTCATACCCGACAATACCGGTTGTGGTTCTCACCGGTCACGGAACGATTGAGGATGCTGTTTTTGCGATGCAGAACGGCGCAGTGGATTTTTTAACGAAACCGGTAAACCTTGACCATTTGTTTGTTTTAATAAAGAAATGTTTGTCCAATAAAGAAATAGTTGAAAAAAACTACCAGCTTCAAAAAGAGCTTGACGACATAAAAAGCAGAAACTCATACAGCCGCATAATAGGCCGCAGCCAGGGGGCGAGACGTTTGATGGACACCATCCAGCAGGTGGCTCCGACCCGTGCGTCCGTTTTGATAACAGGGGAAAGCGGTGTCGGAAAAGAGCTTGTTGCGGATGCGCTTGTGCATTTTTCAGATCGCAAGGATGCTCCTTTTGTTAAGGTTCATTGCGCCGCGCTAAATGCCAATTTACTGGAAAGCGAACTTTTCGGTCACGTGAAAGGAGCTTATACCGGAGCGATTTCTGACAAAAAAGGGCGTTTCGAGCAGGCGAACGGCGGAACGATTTTCCTTGATGAAATCGGGGAAATAGACCAAAGCACGCAGATTAAACTCCTCAGGGTTCTGCAGGAACGCGAATTTGAACGGGTCGGGGGAGATAAAACGATAAAAGTTGATGTCAGGGTTCTTTCCGCCACGAATAAAAACCTTGAAGAGGAAATACAAAAAGGAAATTTCAGGGAAGATTTATACTACCGCTTGAATGTTGTGAACCTCAGAGTTCCGCCGCTCAGGGAGCGCAAGGAGGACCTGTTCCTTCTTTGCACTAATTTTTTGAATGAGTTTTGTAAGGAAAACGGGCGGAATATAACCGGGTTTTCCAATGAAGCGAAGGCTGCGATTGATGCGTATTCGTGGCCGGGAAATATTCGGGAACTGAGAAATTGCGTTGAAAGCGCCGTGGTAATGTGCAAGGGAAACACAATTGAGCTTTCCGACCTTCCGATAACGCTTCACCATAGCGCCGAGAGGGATGACGTTATTACGCTTGAACTCGGAACAACGCTGGAAGAGGCGGAAAAGGCGTTTATTTTGGGAACGCTGGATAAATACGGAGGAAACAGGACCCGTGCGGCGGAAGCGTTGGGAATCGGACGGAAAACGATTCACAGAAAGCTTTTGCAGTACTCCGGAGAGGATAAGTCCGCGGATGAAGAAGCTTAGCGGATGCGGCTATGCGGTATTGACTGAGTTCATCGGTTTGTGTTTTACAGTTTACGGGCATAAGATGCAGGCGGGTCGGAAATGGATGATTTAGAAAAAACGGATACGGAAGATTTAAAAACGGGCAATATGGACAATATAAAAGAGTTTGATTTGGACGAAAGCAACATAGAGGACATATTCGGACCGAACGGACTTCTTGCAGTCGGGCTTCCCGGCTATGAATACAGAGAGGCTCAGTCTCTTATGGCAAAGGATGTGTCTTCTTGCTATAAAACAAATTCGGTATACGCCGTTGAGGCGGGCACGGGAATCGGAAAGAGCTTCGCATACCTTATTCCCGCACTGATGTACGCATTCAGAAATCCTGATGACCGCACTGTTATCGCCACAAGCACCATAAATCTTCAAAAACAGCTCGTTGAGAAAGATCTTCCGACTTTATTCCGGGTTTTAGGGAAAAGTTGTAACACAGCTCTTGCTGTTGGTCGGAGCAATTATTTGTGTCTTAACAGATTGCAGAATGAAATCGCTTCTTTTCCCGCATTGTTTGATGATGAATCCCTCTTGAAAGACGAAGAGAAGGAATTGAAGAGGATTTACGATTTTTCCAAATACACATCAAGCGGATTGCGGAACGATTACAACGGCTCTCTGCTTACGGGAGCATGGTATTCCGTGTCCAGCGATCCTGATCTTTGCAGAAATAACAAGTGTCCGTTTTTTACAAGGTGCTTTTATTTTAAAGCGAAAAGGATGCTTTCCGCTGCCTCGATAATTGTTTGTAATCATCATCTTTTGTTTACAGACAGCAAATACAGGTACGAAAATTCGACCCCGTATTCTTCGGATTCGGTTCTTCCCGCCTTTGACCGGCTTGTGATTGATGAAGCGCATAACATAGACCGGAACGCGTCAAGTTTGTATACGGAAGAATATTCGTCGTTTATTCTGCGTCGGAGCATAGGAAAGATATATGCCCATTCGGGAAAGAGCAGGGCGGAAAGCGGAAAAGACGCGGAACCTTTGAGTGCAAGCGAGTGGAATAGCGACGGATTATCTTCTGCTCCGCGGAAGAAAAACTTCGGCGTAATGCGCGGATCTCTTCTTGAAAGTCTTGTTGTTTCTTCAGGTGATACCGGCCTGGTGTCTTTTTCGGAT
>CAMKAB010000105.1 GCA_946410375.1 uncultured Spirochaetaceae bacterium | reverse complement strand
TATGACAAGAAAGAAGACGACGTATTTTCCGGATTAAGTCTCACGGTGAGATCTACCTGCTATGATTATTTGCGTAGCGCATGACGTCAGGCTTTCAGTAATTACTAAAATAATTACTGAAAGCTTTTTTTTTCTATGCGCTGAATATTTTTACATCTCCGCGTACAGCGTCAGCGCCCTGATATTCCCGTATCCGGCTTTTTTCAGTATATTATACGCCGCATAAAGAGTTGAACCCGTAGTAAACACATCATCTAAAAGAACAAGCGGAGTCTCTTTTAGCGGCTTACCGTTCCCGCACCATACTGTTTCCTCATTCTCGTTCCGCTTACCAATACGAATCGCATCGCCCGGAAGCCCGGCCTTCCCTTTACCATTCTTTTAAAAAAGCATTCAGCATCTTCATTCAATACAAATTTGTTCTTTGAAAACTCAATTCTCTCTTTTTCCGTCATGTCTTTAGATTGCCTGTTTGATGTAAAGTTATTCTTTAAAAGAGTACAGTAAACCACTCGAAGTTTTTCCGAAATTAAAAGCATTTGGTCCCACCCTCTTTTTTCAATACCGGCATTAGACGAAGGAATCGGAACCACGCACTCGCCTTTCTTCAAAAAAGTCCTTAAAATACGTGCGAAAATTTTTGCAAACTCCTTATGTTTATCAAATTTATAGAGTTCCAGAAAACTTCTCGCATACGGATCAGTATATGAAAGTACGGATTTCACCTTTAATCCGGGATGAGTTTTGCAATTCTCACACAAATAATCCTTGCTCACGAGACTATATCCGCAAACAGGGCACTCTTCCAGATATGAATCCAAATACGCATTTTTCAATCGTTTTTCGCATTCAGGACATAGATAATCAAACGGACCGGTAATGGAATCACAATAAATACAACGACGAATAAACATAATATGTAAATGAACAACGAGAAAATTTCAAACAACCGTGAAGAACTATGACGTCGATACTCTCGAAGAGAAGTAAAGAGACAAGCCCGCAACATAAAAATCATCAACTTAGCACCGAGAGCATGCCGCTTCTACCCTTCCAAAATCTTCTTCAGTTCAGAGATTATCATCAGAGCATTCATCGGAGTACATTCATCAATATTCGTGTTGTCTAAAATTTCTCTCACCTGCGCTAATTTCGAATCACTCGCCTTATCAGGGAAAACAGACGGTTCTTCCGCAAGCGTGAACAAACTGCTTTGATCCATTGAAAAATTTTCCATATGCTTATTTTGGAAAGAAGCAGCCTCTTTCAGAACAGAATACGGCATTCCCGCAAGTTTTGCAACGTGCAGCCCGTAGCTTGAATTCGCTCTCCCGTCAATAACGCGGCGTAAAAACTCAACAGACCCGTTTTTTTCATTCACTTCCAACGTTTTCAGACTTATCCCCGTATTATCCAAAAGGGTAAGTTCATGGTAATGCGTTGCGAAAAGCGTTTTACAACCTTTTTTTATGAGATTTTTCATAACAGCATACGCAATCGCCATTCCGTCCTGAGTGGAAGTGCCCCTCCCGATTTCATCCACAATAACAAAACTGCGTTCGGTACAGTTCCTGAGAATATAGGAGGTTTCCTGCATTTCAATCAGGAATGTTGATTCACCTCGTGCGAGATTATCCATAGCGCCGACCCTGCAAAAAATTTTATCAACAATTCCTATTTTCGCATAAGAAGCCGGAACGAAACAGCCGATATGAGCGAGAAGAATAATAATCGCATTCTGACGAAGATACGTGGATTTTCCCGCCATGTTAGGACCTGTGATAAGGAAAAACCTGTTTTTCATATCCGCATCATTTGCCGTAAAGCGGGTTTTGCCTGTTTGTTTTTCCACAACAGGATGTCTCCCGCCCCTGATTTCAAGAACATCATCATTTGTCATCTCAGGCATAACGTAATCGGAATCCAAAGCAAGCGTTGCGAAAGAAGCATACACATCAATCAGAGATATGAAATTCGCTATTCCCTTCAACATCTTTGAAGACTCTTCAATTTTCTCGCAAAGAGCGTCAAATAGCGTTTTTTCGCGTTCTTCAGCCATCGATGAAGCCGAAAGTATTTCGCGTTCGTATTTTTCAAGCGTATCCGTGGTAAATCGCTCCCCGCCAACCAAAGTCTGCCGCCTGATAAAATACGCAGGGACCTTCCCCGCCTGTCCTTTAGGAACTTCCAGAAAATACCCGATAATTTTATTATAACCGAGTTTTAATATCGTAATACCCGATTTTTCCTTTTCACTTTCAAGATAAGACATCAAAACCGAACTGCTCTGCTCTTTCATAAGCCTGAGCCTGTCCAGTTCTTCATCATAGCCTGTTTTAATCACATTCCCTGGATTAAACAAACCCAAAAACTCAGGATTCACCGCACGCTCTATCTCGGCTTTCAGGGAAAGAACGGAATTAAAGTTCTCTTCGGTTGTATCCCCGATAAATAATTCTCGGTATTTTTCGGTGTTAACGGAAATTATCCGTACGAAACCGTCTATTGCATCCGCCACACCCACAACATCGTGAGGAGCCGCTTTTTTCATCAAAATACGGGCCAAAAGCCTGTTTAAATCGGAAGAAGACGAAAGAATATCCCTGATACGCTTTAATTCCGCAGCATCGTTTTTATAAAACAAGCCCCATGACTGACGCTCTTTAATCGCCTCGATTTTTCTCAAGGGAAAAGAAAGAAATTCCTTTAAAAGACGCCCGCCGGAAAGCGTTTTACAACGGTTTATCGCATTAAACAAACTGAACTCCGCTTTCCCGTCGTACAGGTTTTTGAATATTTCCAGATTTTTACGGGTGGATTCATCCATTGAAAGATAAATTTCCTTTTCTAAAACTTCAAAACCCGTAATCTGCTTCAAACCATCCTTTGAGGTATCTCTGAGATATTTTAAAAGCGCTCCGGCGCTGCTCAGAATTTTATCATCCTTAGACAGCCCGAAAGCCTTTAAATTTGACATTCCGCTCTGCTCGCAAAGAAGAGCGAAAGCTTTCTGTACCGAAAAATACCAGGGAGCGAGTTTCGTTGTCATAACAGAGGTGGAATCTATCAACGCCCGGAAATCCCTGTTAGTAAAATATTCATCCTCGCAAACAAGTATTTCCTTCGGGTCGGTTTGCTCAATCAGTTCGCGAATGCCTTCCTTTCTGTTTGACGGATCAATATTCTTTAAATAAAACTCACCGGTTGAAATATCGCAAAAAGCAGCATAGCTTTGAAATACGGACAGTATGTAGTTGGTTTTATTCTGCTCTAAAAAGTTTTCCTCCACAACGGTGCCCGGAGTTATAACCCTGATAATGTCTCTTTTCGCCAAACCCCTGTACGAATCAACCAAAGAAAGCTGCTCGCAAATTGCGATTTTTTTCCCGAGATCAAGAAGTTTTTTTATGTACGTATTCGCCGCATGATACGGAATACCGCACATCGGTTCTCCCGTTCTTTGCGTAAGAGTCAGACTTAAAAGCGAGGAAACCTCCTTTGCATCGGAACCGAACATCTCGTAAAAATCTCCCAACCTGAAGAAAAGCACCGCATCCGGATACTTTTCCTTAAAAGAGAGATATTGTTTGAACATCGGAGTTTCCGTCATCTTTGAAAATCCTTCTTAAAATTGTTTTACCGAGTCATCAGCCGCGTGCACATCATATAATTCCGATGCAGCAGAGAAAAACTCTTTCCCTTTATCCAAAATACCTTTATCCAAAAGAAGCAATCCGTGCAAAATATTCCCGAGAGGGCAATCCCATAGCAAGTTCACGTCGGAAAACGCCCGGTTAAGAATTATCCGGCTGAAATCCTTCATCTGAAATCATTCGACTGAAATTTCTCAAAGAAAGCGCCTCATCCGGACATAAAGATCGAATACGATCCGGACACGCCACCGAATCGAATTCGGTTTCACACTAAATCAGACTCGTTGAAATAGCAAGAACGAACTTCATTCCTCCGGAACTTCTGTTACTTGAATTGAAGATGGAACCCTTTGTCCAGCTGAACGAATTACCGTTCAAACTTACTCCGTTCTTAACAAGATAGAATCCTAACGGGAAGCCGCTGATCTTCAACTTAACACCGAATCCGGCAGCGAAGTACCAGTTAAGCTTATTATCCTGCAATTCCTTCTTTATTGCGGTTGCGCTCGCAAAGACTTCGGCGTTCAAAACATTCTTCAAAAGCGGATAACTCAATTCCACCATATTATCCCAAAGGAACACCTGATCATAGATGATGTTATGACCTCTTGCAATCGTCATACCGTCAATATAAAGCATCTCGTATTTCGTAGCACCGAGGTGCGGATCATGCCAGCCCCACCCGTTATCCTCGCTGTTGTTATAATACTGTTTTAACATCCAGCTTGCATTACTTGAAACACAGAACATAAGATTTTTTCTGTTCTCAGGTTTTCCGAATGTGGCTATCTTATGATAGAAAGCCCCTCCGGTACTGAACTTGTTATAGTTGGATAATCCGCCCAGGAATCCGCCCGCGTACGTGAAGCTGGTATTCAGAACATAACCCTTTGTCGTCTCCTGAATGTAGTCTCTGCCATCCCATGTTACGCCGACTGAAAGCTTGTTCGACCACTTCCAACCATCATGATACCTTGAGGTAAGCTTTTCAAACGGATCAT
>CAMKAB010000104.1 GCA_946410375.1 uncultured Spirochaetaceae bacterium | reverse complement strand
GCCATACGCAGGAGGATTTGGACAAGCTGACATCCGAGTTGAAAGACCGTTTCGGGGCGCTGCCTGATGAGGTAAGCAATCTGTTGTATATTTCGTCGCTTAGAATTGTATGCAGAAGGCTTGAAATTTATCATATGAAAGAGCGTCAGGGAGTTGTTACTGTGGAGTTCTCCCATGTGGCGTCCGTAGCCATTGATAAGCTGATAGATATGATAAAGACGTCAAACGGCGCAGTTTCGATAGATCCGAAAAGGCCTAATATCATGAATATGAAAACTGACGCTATTTCTTTGCGTGATAAAGCTTTGTTTATTCTTGAAAAGCTGGAGCGGCTGATTCCGTAAAGGAATGCGGGGGAAGCAATGCTTTGTGTTGAAGAGGCGCGTGCGCATGGGTTGAGCGGGTGTTTCGGTAAACGTGCGAGGCGGTGTGCGCAGGTCGCGGGGATTTATGACTGGCGAAGCGGCGCAGGTCGCGGGGATTTATGGCGGGCGGGAGCGTGCCGTGTTTACGGATTTTGTGCGGAATGAGGTAGAAATGCATGGGTTTGAGGCGGTGTTTTTGTAAACGCGCGAGGCGGTGTCGGTTTCGGAGTATGAAATTGTTTGTGTTAAGGCGGGGGTTGTATGACGGAAAGTGAATTATTTGAAAAGTTTCCCTCTCTTTCCAGAACTGAAGATAGAGAGGATGAGCATAAAAAAGAAGTGAAAAGCTATGCGCTCAGGGCTCAGCGGTTAAAACCGTATCAGATTGAAGCGCTGGAAAAGTACTACGATGAGTATGTTATTGTATACAACGGAAAAATAACGGATTTTGAAGAAATATTCGGAAATAGCAATCCTGTTGTGATAGAAATAGGTTTCGGAATGGGTGAGATTACGGAAAAAATCGCTCTGGAGAACCCCGATGTGAATTATATCGGAATTGAAGTGTTTCTGTACGGTTTCTCAAAGCTGCTTTCCCGCACGGGCCGACTCGGGCTTAAAAACGTCCGGCTTGTGCGTTTTGACGCAGTGGCTTTTTTACAAAATATGGTAAGAGAAGGGAGCGTGCAGGGTTTTAACATCTTTTTCCCTGATCCGTGGCAGAAAAAGAGACATCATAAGAGACGGCTGATACAGGAGCCTTTTGTCTCTCTTCTTTCTTCTCGTCTTGTGAAGGGCGGTTTTATTTACTGTATAACGGATTGGGAAGACTATGCCGAGCAGATGCTGGAGGTTTTCGGAGGTGTCTCTTCCCTGGAGAATCCTTATGAGAATGCGGGCGGTTATGCTCCGCTTGACGGGTTGCGTTCCACAACGGGTTTTGAGCGAAAAGGACTGGAAAAAGGACATATAATCAGGGAAATACGGGTGATTCGAAAGTGATGATGAGACAAATACGAGTTTGTCGAAAAGATCTGTAACCGGGAAATACGGCTGATTCGATAGCGGTGATGTTTACGCATTTAATTGCGTTTCTGCGTTTGTGATTACCGCTTAAAGCGTTGTTTTTACCGTTAATTTTCGCTTTATCGTCTGCGCTTTTTCGTTTGGTTTTTTGTTTGCGCTTTTTTTGAGTGTTAATTCTTTTTTAGTTCCATTCCCGCTTTAATGAAACGGAACATACGCAATGCTGCTTGGTAATAGAGCGTTTCAGCGTTTTTAAGGGCGTATTCGGTTGTCATCGGGGCGTTTACCGCCGTCATCAGGGATGAGATGCCGTGTTGAAAAACGGCGTCCGCACCTTTTCCCAGCGCTCCTGAGAGTCCTACCGCGGTGATTCCGTGCGCTTTTGCGTGTTCTCCGATACCATGCATCGCTTTTCCGCAAGCGCTTTGTCCGTCTGTTCTGCCTTCTCCCGTTACGACAAGATTCGTTTCTGCAAGATATTTATCAAAATTCAACAGATCCAGTACGGTTTCTATGCCGGATTTAAGTTCAGCGTTCAGAAACACCGAGAGTGCCGCTCCGAGCCCTCCGGCCGCTCCCGAGCCGGGTATTTTGTCCGGATCTTTTCCGAACTCTCTGATGATTATGTTTCGGAAATTTTGCATACCGTATTCAAGTCTTTTTTGAATTTCAGAATCGGCTCCTTTTTGCGCTGAAAATGTGTAAACAGCTCCGTTTGGTCCGCAGAGAGGATTGTTCACATCGCACATAACGGTGATTTTCGCCTTTTTTGCCAGCGGATTAAGACGGGATATGTCAATGTTTTTTATTTTTTCAAGGTCTTTTCCGCATCCCGATAATTCATTGTCGTTTTTATCAAGAAATCGCACTCCGAGCGCTTTAAAACAGCCTGTTCCGCCGTCATTCGTGGCGCTTCCACCGATTGCCGTGATTATGTTCGTAATTCCGCTTTGCAAAGCATGAAGAATAAGTTCGCCGGTGCCTTGAGATGTTGTGTAGAGCGGGTTGCGTTTTTCGGGAGGGACGAGGGTAAGTCCTGATGCTTCGGCCATTTCAATAATTGCGTGTTCTTCGGAGTGTTTTTTCTTACGGCTTAGAGAAATGCGGTTCCCGGAGGCTTGATTTGAGGGGCTGTCTTCGCTCATTTGTTTTTCATTGGCGCTTTTTTCGCATGAGGCGTTTCGAACGCTTTTTTCGCAAATGTGATTTTGTTTTTCCGCTTTGTCAGACATTTCCTTTGAGAATACGCCGTATTTTGCTTTAATCGGCTTAAAAAGCGGGTTTGTAACAATCGTATGTACCCATTTTCCGTTTTTTGCGGATATTACGGCCTCCGCTGTTCCTTCTCCTCCGTCGGCAACGGGGAGAGAGACGCATTCCGTCTCGTCGCCGAATACGATTTTTGCGGCTTTTTCCAGGAGTCGTGCCGTGTCTTTGCTTGTAAGCGAGCCTTTGAAAGAGTCGGATGCAAAGAGCAATTTCATACTGTACCTCCGAATATGCGAATTGAGCGTATTATATCTTGAAAATAAGCGTTTGTCTGTTTATGAGAGATCCTTTTTTGTTTTCTATGATGATTCGGGGAGAGTCTTGGGTTTTGATTTTCTTTGCCGTGGCTGCGCGGTTTTCGTTTGAGGGTGTTTTTGCGGTTTGAGCGTAGCGTCGGAGGATGCGGTTTGCCTTGTACGTGAGGTTAGCTGTTTGGGGGAGTTCTTGCGGTTTGAGAGTCTTGGGTTTTGATTTTTCTTTGCCGTGGTTGCGCGGTTTTCGTCCGAGGAATTTTTTTTGCTTTGAGCGTTGCGTCGGGGGCGGCTTTCCATGTTTTTCATGTTTGTCCTTCGGAGGTTGAAAAGCTTTTTTTAATACCGGCTTATAATATCCGGTTATTTTTTCCCGTTAATCTTGACACATAAGCGAATGAAAAGTAATATTTAAAACGTATTTTTCGGGGCTGTAGCTCACTTGGCTAGAGCGACTGAATGGCATTCAGTAGGTAGTCGGTTCGATCCCGATCAGCTCCATATTGTTTTTACCGAGGTGAACATCGTTGCGGTGCTTTGCGTTAAGTGTAATTGCCAAGTGCAATTCGGAGAGCGTGAATGCCGCTTTTTTTATGTTTAAACGGCTCCTTAGGGACTGCGAATATTAAATTTGGATTTACGGGGGGATGCGGCCGGATTTTCTGCCGCGAATGAAGATATGGCACTGAATTGCGGGATTGTGGGACTTCCGAATGTGGGTAAATCTACGATTTTTTCTGCTTTGACTCGAGAAAAAGCGGAAGCGGCGAATTATCCGTTCTGTACGATTGAGCCGAATGTCGGAATTGTACCTGTTCCGGATAAGCGGCTTGATAAAATTACGGAATTGATTCCGACGGCGAAGGTGATTCCTGCGGTAACCGAATTCGTTGATATTGCGGGTCTTGTCAAAGGAGCATCAAAGGGCGAGGGACTCGGAAACAAATTCCTTGCGAATATCAGAGAAGTCGGGATTATCGCACACGTTGTGAGATGCTTTGAGAACCCTGATATTATTCATGTGAACAACAAAATCGACCCCGCCGGGGATATTGAAACGATAAATATCGAACTGTGTCTTGCGGATTTAGAAACAGTGCAAAAACGCTATGAGAAGGTGGCGAAACTTGCCCGTGTGGCGCATAAGGCGGAAGATGTGAATGCTGTTCCGGTTCTTGAAAAGTTAATGAAGGCCCTTGAAAACGGCGAAAGCGCACGGAGCGTGATTACAACCGACGAAGAAAAAGAGATTGTGAGAGACCTCTTCTTAATTACTCTTAAACCGGTAATTTATGTGTGTAATATCGATGAGACATCTATCGGCACTGAAAACGATTATGTGAAAATCGTCCGTGGAATTGCGGAAAAGGAAAACGCTCCGGTGGTGTGTATTTCAGGAAAAACCGAGGCGGAAATCGCGGAAATCGAGGATGCCGAAGAGAGAGCCGAGTTTATGGCTGAGCTGGGACTGGAAGATAGCGGGATGAACACGTTGATTAAAACCGCTTACGAGACGCTGGGACTCAGGACGTTTTTTACTGCGGGTTCTGACGAAGACAGGGCGTGGACATTTAAAGCCGGGTATAAGGCGCCTCAGGCTGCCGGTGTTATCCATACCGACTTTGAGAAAGGTTTTATTCGGGCTGAGGTGTATTCCTTTGAGGATCTCCTTCAGTACGGAAGCGAACTGAAAGTGAAGGAAGCGGGGCGGCTTCGCATTGAGGGGAAGGACTATGTTGTGCAGGACGGAGATATAAT
>CAMKAB010000103.1 GCA_946410375.1 uncultured Spirochaetaceae bacterium | reverse complement strand
AACAATGAACTTAAATCGTTTGCTGTTCTTAGAACATAACTGGTCCAATCTGCTCGCGGCTTTAAAACGCCGATATAATTATCTCCGACAGTCTTTTTATTGGGACTTGGAACACCTACGGTAGAATTCAAATAGCCGAAGCACTCATAGCCTCCTGTAATTTTTTCACACTCATCACCCGCCTTATATAAGTACAGTTTATTACCCAGATAATACTCGTGCCCTTCCTCCGGCGTTCCTTCAAAGTCTCCAAGTGTGTCAGCAAAAGCATCTGTCACAGGCTGACCGGCACCTGAAAGAGTTCGACAATTCAAAATTCTGTTCTCGGTCTCCGTTTCCGTTACAATAAGGGAAGTACCTTTAAACGTTCGAATAAGCGACCCGTGAACAAAATTTGTCGCCACAATCTCCGGGCTGTGGCTTAAACTTGCACAGCCCATAAACATTTCCTTGTAGCAATCCTCCGCCAAAGTTAAAGCAGGCAATAAAGGAGCCGTTTCAAGGCTTTTACAATTTGAAAACATATTCTGATAACATTTTTTCTTCAATGTTAACGACGGAAGGGCAGGAGCGTTTTCAAGACTCGCGCACCCGTAAAACATCTCAAGGTAACAAGACTCTTCTACTATTGTTGCGGGAAGCGCAGGAGCGGTTCTCATTTTTTTCGCATTTCTAAACATTTGAGCATAACAACTTGCAGATAACCGTGTCGACGGAAGGTTCGGAGCCGTGCTTATCCCCTCAGAACCGTCAAAAAGCCTCCAAAAAATCCCTTCGTCTCGCAATGAAACATCACCGCCCCAAAAGCTGATAAGACTTGTGACATCCCCGCTTACCGATAATGTCCCTGTTGTTTTAAAACAATAATACTGTGCCCTTAAACTGAAACCTGTCGGAGTCAGACTCTTATTCCTAAAAAACACGGAATCGTTCGGATATTCGAGTATTATCTCGTCCCCGAAAGCATAATCCTCCCAAGTCTTTTGCATATCAGTAGAGATTTGCAAATTAATCGCATTAGGACTCCCTAAATTTTTCAAGGTGACTGAACTTGCCGGAGCTTCCGCTGTAAAGCATAGCAAGGAAGGATTATACGCCTCTTTCGATTTCACATTATTTGTTAAAATTCTACGTCTATTCATTCTATGCGCCTTTTCCCGCTAACATGATAAAAATTTCTAAATCCCGACAAACTCTTTTTTAGAAAACGCTCCATTTTCTTCCTTATATTTAAAATATTCTCTGGCTTGTCGTTAAATTCCTCCTTGACAGCCTCTTTTTTTTCTTTTATATTCCCATTTAGAGAGGCGATAACAGCTCCCACTTGTTTGCGGATATGAGAGTATTCAGGTGCGTAGTTATATTTAGCGTTCACCGTTTTTATAGCATCTGTCGCTTCTCGTTCTTTATTTAAAGAGTATTCCAAATTCTTAATCTGTGAAGACTTTATAAAACTGCTAACGCTTTTTAAAATTAAACTTGTCATTCCCAGGTCCTTAACAAAAAATTATAACGCTCCTATCGAAATACTCCCGAATTTATGCTTATTTTCCTTTATGTAATCCGATATATCGTCTTTGTATTCTTTAATACGCGCTCCGAAATATGCGCTTGTTGCACTCTGTGTTGAACTGAAACTTTCAGACAGGCCGTCCATAGACAAAGAAGAACTGCTAAACCCGCTCATTAAACCGTCTCCTATTATATTTAAAAGACTTACAGCGCAGTTCTTTGCTATTACTTGCCGTAAATCCGCAGGTACGTCATCACTCGTTTCAAAACCTGCATCATAATCTATGGTGTAGAATAATTGAGGAGATAATGTCTCTGTTCCGTACATTCCTATTGAAGCTGATATGTTGCTGCTGGTGTCTGAAGGTCTGACAGGGCGCTCCATTAGCTTCAAAAGGCCTTTGTTTTTGTCAACAATCGTTGTACTTGTTAAATCTTTGGCACCTGTAAAACGGCTTAAAAGCGTCAAATTGTGAAGTTTGCATATTGGTTTTTGTCTTGTTTTAATAAGTCCGTACCGTGCTATTCTTGAATAGCGAAAACTGTACGGGCTTTCAGAGTCATCATATTCAAGCCCTTTGATAAAACCTCTTTCTTGCGCATTATAACGCACCTTTGTTTTCTTAATGGTAATATCCAGTTTCCGCCCTATCTCTTCCGTGCTTGCGTCTATGAAGTACTGAATTTGCGCATCAGTGTAACTCTGTCCGTTGTTCGCCTTAAAATCCGTTCCCCATAAATATGTAAAGCGCACATCATCAGGAGTTGCTATTGTTCCCCACTGTCCGTCAGGTGCTTTGTAGTTACCGAAAGTGTAACCAACCGCTTCTCCGCCGCCATTACGCACCCAGTTTGAATAAACATAATCTTCCGCTCGTGGCGTCTTAGCTTCGAAATCAACATACCGATAAGAATATAAAAGTCCTGCCGTTAAGTTCCCATTATCCAGGACATCGCCATTCACCGCCAATGGCATAATATCGTCCCTATTCTCCACAAACCCTTCAGAGGTGTATATTAAATACGCCTCATTATTAAAGTCGCGTCTTTCCAATCTATAACGCTGATGTGAAGGGTCTTCTATGGTAATAAGAATTTTGTTGTTTATAGAACTCGCGACAATCATTCTTTCCCTCACTCAAATTTCATACCCTTTAAAACAGATTAAATAATCCGCATCCTTTTTTAGCACCCTCGCCTCTCCATCTGAGTTAAATTCAATCACATGTCCGGTAGTAGCTATAACGCTTTTATTCGCTTTGCTCTTATTCTTTATGAGAACAAGTCCGTCTTCTTTCTTTTCCATACCATGCTTTTCGGGCATAAATGAGGATTCGGGGACGTTAACCGCCCTCGAATCCTCAATTTTTCCAGCCTTTGATTTATCAGCATTTGCCCTGTTTACTACAGTTTTGCCCATTAGTAGAGCCCTCCGTTATATGCAATATCCTTAACCAAGCCGCAGAACTTAGGAGCTCTGAGTTCCAAACCTCCGAACAAGAGGACTAAGAACGGAGTCTCCGCAACGTTAACCGGTGCAAGAGGGAATGTGCAAGTCGGAAGAAGCTGTCCGAAAGTATATATCGGCTGAATTCTCTGCTCTGTTAAGAAAAGCATACTTGCCGTACCCGGCAGATCTTCATTCAAATCTGTGTAAGAAGTTGTAGCTTCTCCGCTGTTGCGCACGCTTGCCATCTCCATAACAATGGAGCCGTCCTTTGCACTTCTGCAAATCACAAATCCTGAAGCCGGTTCCCCTATACCCGGGGTAATGGTCAAATTAACGCTTCCGCCTGCCGCCACGCTAACCGGAGCCGCCAATTCCGTACCCGCGGATATTCCGTACTGGTTTACAGCATGTACCGTGTACTTATATTCTCCTGCATCTGCGGAATTGAACTGAGAGCTGGGAACATCCGTATTAGCCGCCGCAGTAACACTTGCCGGAGCAGCAGGCCTTTTCTGAACGTTTCCCGCCGCTTCAACAATACTTTTAACATGATAGAACTTGTCCGCACCCGCACCTTTGCCGGTAAATTTAATTGTTGAACCTATAGCAGTAGGATAATCCGGAAGCGCGGAAAGGAATGATCCGAAGCTATCCTGCACACCGAAGCGAATTCTGTCTTTGAAAAGATTTTTAATATTCTTTGCCAAAACAGGAGGGAACAACGCCTTAGACACGTCTCCGCCTTTTTCAAAAATTTCCGCCGCAATATCGTCAAACAAGGCTTCTCCGTAAGTCTCTATTGACGCCCCGCGCAAAGACTTGATATTCCTATCCTCTTTGGGCGCTTTCTTGATTGAAGATATGAAACCGTCAAATTCGGTATCTATAATATCGCTGTCTCCGTGAAAACACTGATATTCCGCGGCTTTTAACACTGTCTCAACACCTGCGATTTTCTCGCTTGCCAGTGCACCCTCGAAAGTCTCCGCAGCTTCCATCTGCTTTGTAACGCTTCTTCTGGTCTGCAAATACTTCATATTGAAAGTCTTTCTTTGCAATGCCTGATTGGTATCAACGCTTGCCCCGCCCTCTGCAACACTCGCAAATCTGTATTCACCCTGATCCGTACGGATGTTTATTTCGTGTACGGTAGACTTAACCGGATGCGTTTTAATAGTGTTCATTACCTTGCAATCTTCTTTTGTCGCTTCCAGAACGTTCATTGTTTCGGTCTCTAAATCCTCCGCAATAAGAGCTCTTCCTCCGACATATGCGCTGCTATCTGTGCCATATCCTGCCTGCAAGGCTTTCTGTAACGCATTCACTTCCTCAGCATTGTACTGCCCGCTTGAAACTCCGCTAAAATAACTCATTATTTGTTCCTCCTTTCCTTAATTGCTTTTTGAAAACTCTTTCTGCAAGAAGTCAAAATGTTCTTTCTTCATAGGCTGCCCGGTACGCATAGCCCTCTGAATGTCGCTTGAAATCATAGAAGACTTAACAAGAGTAAGCCTGCCTTCGTTCACCGCCTTAGACAAAATCTCCCGCGCCTTGTAAAAATCTTCCTGAGTGGGTCTATCGGGAGTTTCCGAATCTTTCTCTTTCAGACTTTTAGACAACACGCTTCTTGCGGGGAGCTTTCCTGCCTGACTCTTCTTAACAACAACTGAAAGAAGTTCCATGCTGTCGTTTAGATCTCTCCTAAGCCCCTTAATTGACTTCTTAATTTCAG
>CAMKAB010000102.1 GCA_946410375.1 uncultured Spirochaetaceae bacterium | reverse complement strand
GTGCGCCTTATCATTCCACAAAACATATTGCGCTTCGATCGGAGCCTCAAAACCTCCGCCTCTTTATGCAACATATCTCGCAAAATTCAATATAAAAAATATAGTATTTTACCTAAATCAGTCCTGATACAGATCAATCAGCTTCTTAAGGTGCTCGTAGCGCTTCTTCGCCTCTTCCTCGTTCAAAGCAAAAAGCTTGTCCGCTCTAGCCGGGAACTCGCGGGTAAGACGTGAATATCTCGCCTCGTTCATCAGGAACTCCTGATATCCGCCAGCCGGATCCTTGCTGTCCAAAGTGAACTTCTTGCCCTCAGCCGCAGGATTGAAGCGGAAGAGATTCCAATAACCGCAGTCCACAGCCTTCTTCATTTCCTTCTGACAATTTGTCATGCCACCCTTGATTGAGTGCATCTCACAAGGCGCATAGCCAATGATAAGGGAAGGACCGTCGTATGCTTCGGCCTCTGTGATAGCCTTGATTGTCTGAGCAGGATTCGCTCCCATGGCAACCTGAGCCACGTACACATAGCCGTACTGCATTGCAATCTCGGAAAGGCTCTTCTTCTTTACTTCCTTACCGGCAGCTGCAAACTGTGCAACCTGTCCGATATTGGAAGCCTTGGAAGCCTGTCCGCCGGTATTTGAATATACCTCAGTATCAAATACGAACACATTCACATTCTTTTTGGAAGCCAAAACATGGTCCAAACCGCCGTATCCGATATCATACGCCCAGCCGTCGCCTCCGAAGATCCAAACGGATTTCTTCGTAAGATATTCCTTCTTCGAAAGAATTTCCGCTCTGTTAGGGCAGTCGCAGTCATGCGCTTCAAGAGCCGCAACAAGAGCCGCGGAAGCCTTCTTGTTTTCCTCTCCGTTGTCCTTGGTGTCAAGCCATGCCTGGCAAGCGGCCTTTACGCCTTCGTTCTTGCCGTTCTCCGCCATGAATGCAATCTTTGCGGCAAGATCCTCTCTGATTTTATCCTGACCGATGAACATACCGAGACCGTGTTCCGCATTGTCCTCAAAGAGGCTGTTACACCATGCAGGTCCCTTGCCTTCCTTGTTTGTGCAATAAGGAGATGTGCTGGCAGGTCCGCCCCAAATTGAAGAACAACCTGTAGCGTTGGAAATGTACATCCTGTCTCCGAAGAGCTGAGTCACAAGGCGTGCATAAGAAGTTTCCGCACATCCTGCACAGGAACCGGAGAACTCCAACATAGGCTGCTTGAACTGGCTGCCCTTAACGGTGTTGTCCTGCATATCTTTCTTTTCGGACACCTTGGACACGCAGTAATTAAACACTTCCTGCTGAGCGGCTTCCTCTTCCTGAGGAACCATAGTAAGAGCATTCACAGGACATGCGCCGATACATACTCCGCATCCCATACAATCAAGAGGAGACACGGCGATAGTAAACTTGTAAACGCCCTTGCCCTTTCCTGCTTTAACGTCCATAACCTTAGCCGCCGCAGGGATTCCCGCAGCTTCGGCTTCAGTCAAAGCAAACGGTCTGATTGTGGCATGAGGGCAGACATAAGAACAGTTATTACACTGAATACACTTGGAAGCATCCCAGCGAGGAACGTTCACAGCCACGCCTCTCTTCTCGTATGCCGCAGCGCCGAGTTCGAACTGACCGTCCACATGGTCCATAAACGCGCTTACAGGGAGGCTGTCTCCGTCCATTCTGTCCACAGGATCCAGAATTCCCTGAACCATCTTAACAAGATCCGCCTTGCCCTCGAGCTTGGCAGGAACCTTGTCGTCCGTAGCATTCGCCCAATCAGCCGGAACATCAATCTTTACAAAAGCGGTTGCGCCGGCGTCAATAGCCTTATGGTTCATGTCAACAATGTCCTGACCTTTCTTCAGGTAAGACTGGGTTGCCTTTTCCTTCATATGCTGAATGGCTTCTTCCTGAGGCATAACCTTTGCAAGAGTGAAGAATGCGCTCTGAAGGATTGTGTTTGTTCGCTTGCCCATGCCGATTTTCTCAGCGAGGTCAATAGCATCAATCGTATAAAGCTGAATGTTATTCTTTGCAATATAGCGCTTTGAAGCAGCATCCAAGTGATGAGAAAGCTCTTCCTTGTTCCACTGGCAGTTAATCATGTATACGCCGTTCGGCTTTACATCCTGAACCATTTTGAAACCCTTTGTAACATAAGAAGGGTTATGACATGCCACAAAGTCCGCCTTATTGATATAGTACGGAGATTTAATAGGCTTATCACCGAAGCGAAGGTGAGAAATGGTAACTCCGCCGGTTTTCTTTGAGTCGTACTGGAAATAAGCCTGAACGTACTTGTCTGTATAGTCTCCGATAATCTTAATGGAGTTCTTGTTTGCGCCGACTGTACCGTCTCCGCCCAAGCCCCAGAACTTGCACTCGATAGTTCCTTCCGCGGCAGTGTTAGGAGCGTTCTTGTCTTCCTCAAGAGAAAGATTCGTTACATCATCAACGATTCCGATTGTGAACTGCTTCTTAGGCTCGTCCTTTGCAAGCTCTGAATACACTGCAAACACTGATGCCGGAGGAGTGTCCTTTGAACCCAGACCGTAGCGTCCGCCGATAACCTTGACACCGGTACATCCCGCGTCTGCAAGAGCGGTTACAACATCCTGATAAAGAGGTTCGCCAAGGCTTCCCGGCTCCTTTGTCCTGTCGAGGACGGCAATTTTCTTCACCGTCTTAGGGAATGCTTCAAGCAGCTTCGCAGCAGCAAACGGACGGAAGAGACGAACCTTTACAAGACCGACTTTCTCTCCGTGCGCATTAAGATAGTCAATGACCTCTTCCGCGACATCGCAAATTGAACCCATTGCCACAATCACTCTATCCGCATCGGATGCGCCATAGTAATTGAAAAGCTTGTAATCGGTACCGAGCTTCTCGTTAATCTTGTTCATATAGCACTCAACCACACCCGGAAGAGCAGTATAAAACTTGTTGCATGCTTCTCTGTGCTGGAAGAAAATATCTCCGTTTTCATGAGAACCTCTCATATGAGGGTGCTCAGGATTAAGAGCATGCTCGCGGAAAGCCTTAACAGCATCCATATCGCACATATCTTTGAGATCCTCATAATCCCAAACTGCAATTTTCTGAATCTCGTGAGATGTTCTGAAACCATCAAAGAAATTGATAAACGGAACCTTTCCGGTAAGCGCAGCCAAATGAGCCACAGGAGCAAGATCCATGACTTCCTGAACATTTCCCTCGCAAAGCATTGCAAAACCTGTCTGACGACAAGCCATAACGTCGCTATGATCACCGAAAATATTAAGCGCATGAGTGGAAACCGTTCTTGCGCTCACATGGAACACGCAAGGAAGCTGCTCCGCCGCAATCTTGTACATATTAGGAATCATTAAAAGCAATCCCTGAGAAGCGGTGTAAGTCGTTGTAAGCGCACCTGCGCCCAATGAACCGTGAACAGCACCGGCAGCACCTGCTTCGGACTGCATTTCAACAACCTTGACTTCCGTGCCGAAGATGTTTTTGAGTCCGTTAGCACTCCACTGGTCAACAAAGTCAGCCATAGGAGAAGACGGCGTAATAGGATAAATAGCTGCTACTTCGCTAAAAGCATAGCTGACATGGGCGGCCGCATTGTTTCCGTCCATTGATTTCATCTTTCTTTTTATCATGAAACACTCCTGTATATTTACAATTCTCAAAAACCTTTATCATTCTTCACGCCGGTTTTCTTAAATTGCTCTTAATATAGACTATGAATAATATGCGCAAAAGAATACGCACAAAACATCAATTTTTTATTCTAACTCAAAAAATTGCATTCTTCAACCAATAATTACAACGATTTACCTAAAATATAAGCAAAAAGCGTTGCAAAAATGTTTGACATTAAATTAACAATATCATTATCAATCCACGGAATCCCTCTTACAAGGGTTCGTTTTCGTCCTTCCTTATCCGTGTCTTCTTCAGTTAAAGCGTTTTTTTCCTCATCAACATACATCGCCTGGAAAGTCGCTCCCAAGTATGAATCCGCTATGCAACCGGCGAAACCGGAAAGCGCAATTATCGAAAAAGACAAAAAGGCGTAATCCGATTTAAAAAACACCACCCATAAGAGCGCTGTGGAAACACTACCTACAAAGGCGGCTAAGAAACCGAGAGGAGTCACTCCTCCGCTCATTCCGCGCGGAACAATTTTAAACGTTTTTATTGAAAACGGCGGACGGGAAGACAACCTCCCGATTTCTCCCGCCCATGTGTCGGAGGCCGATTCCGCAAGCGCCGCTCCGAACACAATCAATCCTGTAATATTTTCCGTGTTATAATAATACAACGCAGAGAACACCGCCATAAAGGCATTGGCAAAAACCTGCATAGCGTCTCTTGTGTTGCTTTTTTTTTCATTACACTCGTCTTCATACGCTCTGTTCGCAAATTTCGCCTTCTTATAGTAGTGAATGATATAAGCTGACGCATAAAAGAAAAGCAAAAGCAGAAAACCGAGCACTCCGGTGCACCAGAAAACAATAAATCCCGTAACAAACGCGCTAAGCGCTCCGCTTAGCGTTAAGTGCCTCTTTTTATACGCAACAAGTGAAAAAGGCACCATAACAGCCGTTATAATTAAAAAACAAAGAGTTTTAGGAAGTGAAAAAAAAGCCTCATTTAACGTATTCAACATAATTTTCCATCCGAAACATTTAAAAATACAAGTCGTAAAGCCGCG
>CAMKAB010000101.1 GCA_946410375.1 uncultured Spirochaetaceae bacterium | reverse complement strand
TCGGACACGAGGACAAGGCTTCTGCAAAATCCCTGTCAAGGCTTTTCAGTTTTTGAATATACTCATCTGCATTTTTTCTGTATTTGCTTGAATCATATGGGTTTAAATCGCACAATACATCAGAGATTCCGCGTACGGCAATCTCGGCATTTCTCAAAGAGAGCCACACATGTTCGTCTTCTTCGCCTCCCCCGACGTGCGATTTTTCGTTTTTTGCATCCGAACTCTCCTGCTGCATTCCCTCAACATATTCCTCCTCTCTCACCCGATCTCCCAGCAAATCCAGAAGTTTCAGCCTGACTTGATTTTTTTTCGTGCTGTTAGCAAGAGCTTCTTCAATCCATTCATCAGACTCGCCACCAACAAATATTACAGCGTCGGCGTTTTGAATTCTCAGAATATCCCGAACAGAAGGCTGATAACTGTGCATATCCGCGCCGTTATCAATGAGAAGAGTCAAGTTGATATCGCTCCCGCGGCTCTTGCGAAGCATATCGTTTTCGGCGTTCCCGTCATATTCATGTCCCGATTCGATACCCGCAACATTCCGCGCCCAGTCGTAAAGAGGAAAAATCGTTGCGAGAACCTCTGTTTTCTCCGCCTCGCCGCCTCCTGCCGCGTTCCGCTTCCCTGAAATCGGATTATCCGGTCCGACCTTTGCAACCTCCTTCCCTGCAGAAGCGTAAACCGTTATTAAAAAACAAAATAAAAAAATAAATATACACAGAATCTTTCGTAAAACGCTTTTCAAAGTACCTCCCGAAACATCATCCACGCTTCCTTAATCCGCCTTACCATAACCCGCAAAGCCATTGCTTGGAAATCCCGTCAGCAGCTAAAACCGTGAAACAAACAGTTTCTTTGATAATTTAAAATCACAGACAAAAAATCTATTTAACAGAGTATAACATACGTATAGTATTATTATCAATATCTTTTCTTGCTAAAACACTGACATTAAAGTACAATTAAACCAAAGATAAATTAAGTGAAGACCGAACATGAAATGGATTGTAAAAAACACACCTCCTCAGGACGTAAAAAACCTTCAGGAAAAGTATAATTTAGGGCTGATATTTGCCGAATTGCTGGCAGGACGGGGCGTAAAAAAAGCGGAAGACATAAAATTCTACCTTGAAAACGATATTTCATTTCTTGAAAACCCCTTTCTGTTTGATGAGATGGAAACTTTCTGCGACAGAATAACTCAGGCCGCGGAAGAAGAAGAGAAAGTTCACATTTTCGGGGACCGGGATGTGGACGGAATGACAAGCACAGCTCTTCTTGCAACAGAACTCAGAAACATGGGACTCAGTGTTTCTTACTCCGTGCCTATGGGGGATGAACCGTACGCCTTTACCAAAGAAGCGATAGACCGCATACATGCAGATGGCGTAACACTTGCGATAACGGTGGACTGCGGTGTTTCCTGTAACACGGAAGTAGAATACGCCGAAAGCCTCGGAATAGATTTTCTTATCACGGACCACCATATCGCGCCGCCGGAGTTGCCTTTGGCAGTTGCCATAATAAATCCGAAAGTTGAGTCATCTTCCTATCCGTACAGCGGACTTGCCGGGGTGGGAGTTGTGGCAAAATGCATTTGGGCGCTGAGATTTTCGCTCACGGATTACTACAAGGAAAGTTTCATCCTGCTCCATGCTATGCCAACCGAGGCGGACACCGTTTTGATTGAAGCGGCAAAAGTGGAAAATCTCATTGTAAAGGAAAGAATTGCGGAAGAAATCGTACCGGGAGTTCTGAGAACGAACTCCAGCAGGCTTATCAGTTTCTTAAACTGCTCGCTTCCCGTTTTCGTACTGGATAAGGACAGCGAGCTTGAACAACTGAAAAAGGCCTTTCCTAAGGCTGATATTTACCTGCAGGAGTTCCGCGACAAATTTGAAAAAGCCCTCCCGGCAATAAAAGACAAAAGCCTCTTCGCATTAAGCCAGGTGAGCAAATTCGCCCGCTACAACAGCCCCAGAAGCGAACTGGATACGCTTATCGGACTGTTCAGCGCGTATGTCAGGATAACTAACCCGCCGTTATACAAGGATTACTTGAAAATCATGGACCTCGTGGCAATCGGTACCATAAGCGACCTTATGCCGATGACTGGAGAAAACAGGATTCTAGTCCGCAACGGATTACAGGAACTGGAAAAAGCGGAGCGCGTTTCCCTAACCGGTCTCCTATTGCAGCAGAATTTGCTCGGACGAAAAATATCAGCCACCGATGTCAGCTGGCAGATTTCTCCTTTTTTGAATGCCGCCGGCAGAATGGGAATGCCGGATATCGCAATCAATATGCTTTTGTCAAAGGATAAAAACAAAGCTGGCGAATACGCAAGCGAGCTGATTCGCTTGAACAGAGAACGACAGAAAGCAGGCGAAAACTGCTGGACCCGGCTCTATCCCGTTGCAAAGCAGAGCTACGAAGTTTTCGCGGGAAAATTCGTACTCGTAAACGACGACAACATACCGCGCGGAATCACCGGAATTTTCGCCACACGATTGCAAAAAACATTCGGTGTTCCCACAATGGTTATAACAAAAACCTCGGACGGACGCTCGGTGGGCAGTCTCAGAAGTCCGAAGAACTTTAATTGCCACGATTTTTTGCAGGGATACAGCGATCTTTTAGACGATTTCGGAGGACACAACTTCGCTGGCGGCTTCACAATGAACCCTCAAAAAACGGATGAACTGGCGAAGCGGATTGCAAATGATATTGATTTCTTTGATATCGCCCCGCAGGAAGACGAAACCCTTGAAATAGATGTGGTGATTCCGAAGGAACTCTTTACGGAGAAAATCATTAAGATTGTGGATTTAATGGAGCCTTACGGAGAGCAAAACCCCATTCTTGTTTTTGTAATTGAAGGAGCCGTTATCAAAGATCTCACCGCTATGACCAATCAGAAAGAGGCTTCTTCAAACCACCTCAGAATGAATTTGCAATACGGGCAGTACAAGTGGCCGGCAGTGTTCTGGTCCGCAGGGCAGCGTGCGGGACGTGATTTTTCCGAGGGCGACACGGTGAACGTTGCGTTCAGATTAGGGCATAACTACTTCAGAAATCAGGATTTACTGCAAATCACTGTACTGGACATCAAGAGATGCTGAAAAAATTCCTTTTCGTTTTGCTTGTGTTCTCATTATGTGCGGGAACCGCGTTTTCCGCAGGCACCGCTTCAACAACGGGCAAACCCTCGGGAAACGATTCCGATGATGACTATTGGGAAAATGTGCAAATCAGCCTTGTTACCATCGGCAAAGATGATGAGATATACAGCAAATTCGGACACAGCGGAATAAAAATTGACGAACCGGGTCGTCCTTCCCTTATGTATGATTGGGGAAGATTCTCTTTCGGACCCGGATTTCTGAAAAACTTCGCGATGGGCAGACTCTGGTACATGTGCGGTTTCAGTCGCACTGATTGGATTCTTGAAGCGTATAAAGACGACAACAGGGATATTTCCATCATTCCGCTTAATCTGACATCCGAACAAAAAGAAGACATCATACGTTTTGTTGAGGATAATGTTTTACCGGAAAACCGGACATACCTCTATAATTACTACTACGATAATTGCGCCACACGCATAAGAGATCTCATAAACAGGGAAACAAACGGTTATTTTAAGGATTGGGCGTCAAACACAACATCCTTAACTCTCAGAGAGCATACGAATAACCTTATAAGCTCTTCTTACTTTTGGTGGTATGTAATCAATTTTCTTTTAGGTCCCGAATGCGATAAAAAAGCAACTTTTTGGCAGGCGATGTTCCTTCCCTCCTACCTTGCGAAGGGAGTAAGGACGGCTTTCAACCCGGCTCTTACGAAACAGATTTCAGAAAACGGTACCGATTCCGACAACGCAACTCTCGGCGGACAAAGTTCTGTTTCAGGTAGCGTTCTCGCAAAAGAGAAGGCGAGCTTTAACAGAATCGCAGACAGCCCGGATAAAACCGCTTCCGGCAACGCAACGCTCGGCAGTACGGAAGAGTTTTTTTACACAAGTACGCGTAAAGCGGACCCGCTCCGCAACAGAAGAAACACCATTTTCTCATTTGCGCTGAGTTTGTTTTTTTCATTCGGCATTTACCTCTTCTACACACGACGAAGCGAACATCCCGCATTTTTCCGCTTATACAAATGCCTCAGCGCGATATTTACATTTATCCTGGGATTTTTCGGCGCGATTCTCCTCTTCTTAATGCTTTTCACCTTGCATAAAGTTACCATTTTCAATGAAAACATTATTTTTAT
The DNA here is from genome assembly GCA_946410375.1 of uncultured Spirochaetaceae bacterium. Classification (GTDB taxonomy): domain Bacteria; phylum Spirochaetota; class Spirochaetia; order Sphaerochaetales; family Sphaerochaetaceae; genus CAMKAB01. Next base: position 452 of record CAMKAB010000101.1, on the reverse strand, counting down.
AAATCCCGTATTGCTTGCCGCCGGAATTTTAACGTTCCGTACGGAAAAACACCGAAAAACGTTACTTATCATTTACAGTGTTCTTTTCCTCCTAACCGCGCTCCTTGTATTCTTAAAAATCATTTTCAGGAATGTTTTTATTCAAGACAACATCGCCTTTATTCTTACCGCACTGCCGTTCTATGCGCTTCAAATTAAATCGTTGAAAAAATAGTCCGCCTGCATTCTTTCCCTAAAATGTTCTTCAAAAAAATCAGGAACCGCGCTTCGAACAAATAAAAACACGTTTTACATGGTCAACGCAAACAGATAAGCCTGAAAATCATCGCATTTTTAAAACCGTTAAAACGCTAAACCATCAAATCGCTAAATCGTTAAAACGACAAAGACTTCATCACAGAAAGCAATATAAAAAACGGTAATATACATTTTGATAGGACTAATTCATGTTT
>CAMKAB010000100.1 GCA_946410375.1 uncultured Spirochaetaceae bacterium | reverse complement strand
GCACTCAGGCTTGAAAGCGCCTCGTCCAGAAGGGAAAGAGCCGTAGAATTTCCATAGGCATCGCCAAGAGCATTGAAGGCTTTCAAGGCGGCCTGCTGCAGCTTTTCGCTGTGAAGAAGGCGGCTTCTTTCCTCTTTCAGAAGCAAAGACCCGAACACACAGGTCGGAGCGTGCATTGTGTCTCCCGATAAGAGGATTGTCGGAACGGGGTACAACGGATTTCCCAGAGGGTGCGGTGATGATGATTTTCCGTGGGAACGCGAGGGGGAACCGAACGATACAAAATATCCGTTCGTGTGTCATGCCGAGTTGAACGCTATTTTAAACAGCACTCGTGCTCTGAACGGATGCACGTTGTATGTGGGACTTTTTCCGTGCAATGAATGTGCAAAAGCGATAATTCAGAGCGGTATTTCAAAGATTGTTTACCGTGATGATAAATATGCGGACACGGATGCGGTGAGGGCTTCCAAAAGAATGCTGGAGAGCGCGGGAGTTGAACTTGTTCAGCTTCGCTTTAACAAAACGCTTACGATTTCGCTGTGATGCGTCGGGATTGCCTTTGATTACGGGAGAATGTATTCGTTTGCGGCTTGAGGTGTTGGTTCTCGCGGTGAACTTTTGAAAACGCAGGGTATTCGCCGGGTTATTGCGGTCTGAGTGGTTGGAATTTGTGCCGAATGCTTGAAAACATCGGTTATTCCTCGGGTCATTTCAGGCGGCCGGACAAGCACGTTCATCAGGGGCGGCGAATGTTTGAAAACACAGGGTATTCGCCGGGTTATTTTGCCGTGAATAGTTAAACACCTTAATTTGCGCGGCTAATGTTTGAAAACGCCGGATAATCCCCGGTGTGCGGTTATGCGCCATCGGCTTTGCGAAGTTCTCAGGGTGATGCATGGCGGAATGATCGGATTTATCGGAAAATATATATGACATCGTATACAATGATAGATAATGCGGATGAACTCAATGCTTTTTGCAAAACGCTGGACGAACGCTATAAAGCGGGAGAACTTGCTGAATTTGCAATGGATTTTGAGGAAGAATCCAACCTCCATATATACGGCGAACACCTTTGTCTTATTCAGATATACGACGGTAAGTCTTATTTCATTGTTGACGCATGGAAACTGGGAAAAGATCCTCTGAGCATTAAGGCGTTGAGCGAATTGTTCGGGAGTCCTATTCAAAAAATAATGTTCGGTTGCTCAAGCGATGCGTCGATATGTCGGAAAAGTCTTGGTATTGAGTTGAAAAACGTTTACGACGTGAGAATTCCCGCAGTTGAACTCGGGTACGCCGGAGGTCTTTCTTCCATGGTGAGCGTTCTTCTCGGAGTGAACGACACTTCCGAGCGTGTAAAACATAAATTCCAACGGGCTAACTGGATGGTGCGCCCTCTTAAAGAAGAACAGATTGAGTATGCCCTGAGCGATGTTGCTTATTTGTTTGATTTGAAAAGGGTTTTGGAAGAGAAATTGCAACACGAAAGCTCGGCTATGCGCTCCAGGGTCCGCGGGGAAATAAAGCATTGCACAGAGCCGAAACACAGGGATAGAGAAGGCTGGGAGAAGATTCCGGGCTATAAAATGCTCTCCCGTAACGAACGGGTGTATCTAAAACACTTTTTTAAAGCGAGGGATTCCATTGCAAGGGCGAGAAATGTGCCGGCAGCGAACATTTTGGATAAGGCTCTACTGAAGGAAATGGCGCAGAGGGGCACATGGAGAGGAATCCTTGAAGGGTTTTCGCTTCGTTTCAGAGATGAATTTGAGGAAGCGTGCAAGAAAGCGCATAAAGAGATAGCCGATTATAACGGGGCGAAAAATGAATTAAAAGAGTGCGCTTCTTTTAATAACACGGACGGGACGGAATGAAGTATAAAGCGATTTGTTTTGATATAGACGGAACTCTTTATCCTGCTCGCATTATGAACAGATATTTATTGCGTTTTTTTATCTTACATCCGTTTATGAATAGAACGTATTCCCGTTTGCGTGCGGAGTATCGCAAAAGGCAGGATTCTTTTTCGTTGTCTGAATTGAAGGATAAATCGTTTTCTTTTCGTGAGGCTTCCGTTCTTACGCAGTCGGACGCAAAATATAAAACGCTGAATGACGCGGAAGCATTCAGAAAGAAATATTATTCCCTTTTGCTACGAAGATTTAAAAGCATAGGGTATCAAAAAGACACGGTAAGCACGTTTGCTTTTTTAAAAGAGAATAATACGAAGTTCGCATTCCTGTCGGATTGGCCTCTCGGAACAAAATTGAAGCAAATAGGGCTGGGTGAATATGCGGATATGGCTTTCTCTTCGGACGACACGGGGTACCTGAAACCCTCAGCCCACGGTTTTGAGTTTCTTTTAGATAAAATCGGGGTTGAAAAAAAAGATGTTTTGTATGTCGGAGACAGTTATTCCAAGGATGTTTTAGGCGCAATCGGGGCTGGCTTTGATGCCGTTCTTGTTAACGCAAAAGGAAAAAAGGATGATTTTCCGAAGGCTCTTGCTGTTTTTGAAACATGGGCTGATTTTGACAGATGGCTACGGAAAATGTACGAATAGTCGTCGAATATGCTGCGAATAATTTGGAAAAACGTTGCGAATAATCATTGGAAACGCAGCGAATAATTTGGAAAAACGCTGTGAGTAGTCATCGGAAACGCCGCGAATAATTTGGAAAAACGTTGCGAATCGTCGAAAATGTTACGAGTAGTAGACGGAAATGCCGCGAATAATCGAAAATGCCGTGAATAATTACTGAAAAACGCTATGAGTAGTTATTGGGAATGTTGCGAATAATCATCGAATATGCATGAATAATGGTAAAATTGCGCAACCTGAATTTTTTTCGGGGTGTTTTCTTCTTTCTGTGTAATATGCTTGAAAATGTTGTCTTTTTTCCGGGAGAGCGTTTAATAAGACAGCTTCTTGCCTGTTTTAAGGTTGCTTAAAGTTGATTTTAGTGTAAAATGATACTCAGTGGAAATACGCTCAAGGGGTGCTGAAATGACGGATGAGATGTTGTATATTGTTCTTCCGATAGTTTTGTTTTTGATTAATCTCATTATAACATTGATTTTAAGAAAGACCGATAACATAAAAAGGGGACTCACTAATATTCGCAGGCTCACCGATAATTATCGGAATGAAATAGATAATAAGACTAGCGCCTTTCATTCCGTACTCGGAGAAATTGAGGAACGCTTTTCCAAGCAGGAAAGCGAGGTTCAATCTTTGCTTACCACTGCCGGTAACGAGATAAATAATATAAAATCCTATAATGAAGATTTAGCATCTCTCAGGCAAAGCATGGACTCGTACAGGAGCGCTCTTGCCGGTCTGAATAACCTTACAACTTCTGCTGACACAAAGATTTCTCAAATTGAAAAAGACGTTGAAAAATTGGAATTGGTTGAAAATAAAATCAAGAGTTTCCAAATTGACATAAAAGATGCGGAAGAATACCTGGCGCACCATGAAAATACTATAATTCAGTTGCAAAAGGACACCGTAAAGCAGCTCGAGGATTCCGTTTCATCGTTTAAAATTCAGGCTGATAAGATTTTAAAAGAGTCAAAAGACGTTATTCTCCTGTATAACAACGAACTCGAAGCGAAGGCGGAAGCGTTGCATAAGGCGTCTTTGGAGATAGATTCCTCCTCTGAAAAAATGCTTTCCGTAATTGGTGATCGTTCAAGAGAACAGCAGGTTCTTTCCAGTCAGATTAACAATCTGACGCAGACAAGAGATGAATTGAATAGGAAAATCAGGGAAATCAACCTCGAAATAGAAGAGAAAAAAGCGTTTTCAAACCAGTTGGAGGACATGACGCGTTCTGAAAACCTTCATTTGGCGAAGCTCAAAGAGAATGTAAAACAGTATCAAAACACGATAAGCCTTTATGAAAATCAGGCAAAACGAACGCAGGAAGTTGTGATCGAACCGAAGGTTGAACCGAAAAACGAGGTGCGGACGGAGGAAAGATCATCTCAGGCGTACGGAGCGAGGTATGTCGGAACTTCGGGGCAGGGTGCGACGTATGCGCAGTCCGGAACCGGTTCTGCTAAGAATTACTCCGGCGCTTCAAATTCCGATAGCGGAAACCGCACTGTTTGGGGTAGCGGATCGGTAGCGCGCAACAGCGTTGATTCCGTTAGAAAAGCGGACTTGGGCTATAGCGGGAGTTCCGGCAATGCGTTTTCAGGCAATATCTCAGGCGCCGACGCCGGTTCGGGATATGCTTCTTCGGGTAATATCTCCGGTGGCGCGCCAAAGGAAGACCCGTATTTGAATGCCGGACTCAGAATGACTCAGGCGAATGCGAAGCACGAATCTTCGGACTCTGAAAATCCGGATGGTAATTCAAATAATTTCGGTAATGAGGTGTTTAGACGCGGAAATTCGCATAACGAGACAGGTCTATCGGATAGTTCTTCAGTAGGAAGTTCTTATGGAAATGGAACGGATGAGGTTAAGGAAGAGAGACCTGCTGTGATAACATTTAATGACGATTTTACGGAGAGCGGTTTTTCAACATCGGGATTCGGGAATCAGGATGATTACAAGGGAAATCAAATTGTGATAAAAGATTCCCCGAGGCAGAAATTGGAATATTACGGTAAAGAAGAGGAAATTGTCTTTTGAAATTTGAGAAATGCTAAAAGCGCGAAGAACTAACTGAAAACGTTGTAAAAAAGAAAGGAGGCGAACGAAATGTTCAAACCTCCTTTTTTTGCGTTAAACGCCTTTATGCT
>CAMKAB010000099.1 GCA_946410375.1 uncultured Spirochaetaceae bacterium | reverse complement strand
TTTGCAAGGTTGCTTTGAAACTGGGGCTTGATAAGTACATTTTGTTGGGGCACGGAGAGGAGACGTCCGGAGGTAGACGTAAAAAAGCAGTTTTGGCTGATGCAACAGAGGCGCTTTTTGCCTCTGTCTATCTGGATAAAGGGTTCTATGACGCGAAATCCTTTATTCTGAAGTACCTCGTACCGGAAATTAAACTTGTTGTGGAGAACAGTGCGAAGAAAGATTTTAAGACAATGCTCCAGGAGTATGTTCAAAGACGTTATAAAACAGTTCCCGAGTATATTCTGAAGGGTAAGAGCGGTCCTGAACACGACCCCGAGTTTTCCTATATTGTTACGTTTGGAAATAAAACCTACGGTCCGGTTTTCGGTCATTCTAAAAAGGAAGCGGAGCAAAAAGCCGCAGAAGCTGCTTGGAGTGCAATAAATAATACTGAAAAGAATCAGAGCATTGTGAAAAAAGACTACAGTTAAGTCTCGGAATGATGTATCCCGTTAAAACGTCCGGACGAATTCGAACCGGGTTGAAGGCTCGAGGGGTGATGATTAACAAACAAATGGAGTTGTTTTCCGAAGGTTATTGTTAGGTAAACGAGAGAGATTCTCTTATAATATGGCGGTTCGCTAACCGTTGGAATGAATAGTTCTCCGAGGACGTCAACTCGTCAAGAGAATGATGTGTATATGGTAACGCGAACTCGTTAAACGGGTCGTTTGATTTTTTTTAATGTTTTCTCGCCCGTTTACGGGATATGCAACATGTTTTGAGATTGTTTACTTGTAAGATGGGCGATACGCCATTCCTCGGAGGTCAACTCGTTTAAAAAACAACACGGATTCCTGAAATACGGTGATTGTGTAACAAATAGTGCAAATGACACAGAGAACGATGAAATTTTGATCTGTTTAAATCCGAAGCGCCAGCGCGGACAATCGCCTGACTGAAACCGAGCTGTAAATTCCTATAATTACAGGAGAATACTTAAAGCGAGTAATTCAAAATATATTTGTGTTTTACTGTCTACGCTTCTTCAAAACAGCGTTCTACGTATTTTAAACTTTGTTTTAGGGTTTCCGGTTTGTAGTTTTCAAGCGTCATCGGAACATTTGTAACGTTATATTTTTTGTAAATGCCGAAAAGCATTTTCCAATCCATAAGCCCGAATCCTACAGGAAGATTCCCGTTTTTCACAAGACCATCGGCAGGGTTTGCGTACGGAAATTCCTTATTGGACGAAACCCATTCGAAATCTTTGATGTGCATTGCCGAGATATAATCTTTTAACATGCAAACGGTTTCATCATAATACGTTTTGTAATCGTCTATTTTGTGAATCGGCATGATATTTACGGCATCAAAGAGAACTCTGAGATGCGGACTTTTAAACGTTTCCATAACGCGAAGCATACGGCTGGCATTGTCTATTGTATTTTTATCGGCAACCGCCTCCAAGGCCATTGTAACGCCGGTTTTTTCCGCTTTTTTGAGAAGTCTTTCGACATTTTTCAGAAAAACCGAGAAGTTTTTTTCACTCCATGTGTCTTCGCAACGTACATTTTTCGGGTCTCTGGAACCTGTTTCCGTGGCCACAATGGGCATTCCGAGGAGCGGCGCCATTTCAATTCCGTTTTCAAAAACGCTAAGTTCGGCTTCCGCTTTTTCAGGATCCGGATGCGCAGGGTTTATGTAGCAACCTAAAATCGCAATGTCAATACTGGCTTTTTGCAGGACTCTGTGTGTTTTTTCCGCCCAGTCTTCAGTGAGCGGGCGAGGTACGTCCGCCAGAGCTTTGTATGGTGCAAAATGCAGGCAAAGTGTTCGGTCGTAATTGTTTACCGCAGCCGCCAGTTCTTCTGTGGTTGCGTTTTTTATTAAATCGTGTGCTCGTAATCCCAGTTTTAACATGTATGTATCCCCCCTCGGATATTGTGTTCTGTGTTCGGAGAACGGATTTAGGTATAATCTTTAAATCGTTGCTCAGGTATTATTTTTTTACGGATGTTTCTTTGTTTGTGTAGTCAAAGGAGCATCCTTCGTGCAAACGTGCGTCTTAAACGTTTTTCGGTCATCATCTCTTATCCTTCAGGGCGGAAAAATCGCACAGATGATGCATATTGCTCAAGCGGTCGCTCGCGATAAACAGTTCACTCGTTTTCGCAGTTGAAAGCCCGAAAGTTGTGTGAAAAACGATTTGCATATGCTTTTTTTACAATTTCAGTATAAATGAACTTGCGTAAATCTGCAACTTTGAAGATTCCGCCACTGAAGGTTTTTGAGAAAATAAGAGCGGATTGCAGCCCGAGAGCGAGGTGTGAGAAGGAGTCAGAGCAAATACTGAGAGCGGCAAGAGAGAAGGTATCAGTATAAAGTCCGGAAATGGTGTGTGATAAGCTGGCAGAGCAAAGTTTGAAAGCGATGTGTGAGAAGGAGTCAGAGCAAAACCCGAGAGCGGGTGTGATTTTGCATTAGGGGCGTTCATTAAAGCGGGGCGCGTATCAGTATAAAGCCCGGAAATGGTGTGTGATAAGCTGGCAGACCGCAGCCCGAGAGCGAGGTGTTTTTTATCGTGTCAGAGTAGCGGGCGGATTTCCGTATTGTTATGTTTTTTTCACCGGTTATGAAGCGTTTTATAAGGCGTGCCGGCAGAAAAACTTTTGCTGTTCTAAGAGCCCGATTCAATTCCAGGTTATCTTGGCGTTTTAAGGGCCGTATCAGTAAAGAAAGATTCGTTATTCTTTACATCCAATCGCTGGTTTTTCGGATGTTATGCCGAATCGGTGCGAAAGAACCCTGTGCCACTTATCTTTTTTTTGGCGATATGTTGATACTTTTTATTTTTAGTGAATAATGTATGACGGTGTAAGACGAAGCGCTTTCAGAATGTTTTTGGCGAAAATTAGGAAGGAGTTTAGTCTTTATAAATAACGGGCTTTTTCGGATATTATTTTCGGCAGTAAACCATGTAAATGTATAGAGATAAGATGTCTGAAAAACCCTCTTGGAATATAATTACGGAGATAATGAAATGGTACAAATATTAACTCTTGCAACCTCGCTTGCTCTTGCATTGCTTGCAACTCGTTTTTTTAAAAAACTCGGTTTTAATTTTCCTGATGTAACGGTGTTTCTCGTAACAGGTCTTTTGCTCGGACCGTATGTGATCGGGCGGCTTAATATTTCGGGACTCGGTTTCAACAGTATCGCTAACACGAATGAGTACGGTTTCATATCAACTGTTGCGCTCGGCTTTATTGCGTTTTCCATCGGTAACGAGTTTAAACTTTCCCAACTGAAAGGAATCGGAAGGAGTGCTACGATAATCGGTATTTTTCAGTCTGTTACGGCAATGCTTGTTGTTGATGTCGTGCTTATTCTTGTAGCCGTTTGTACCGGATTTAAGATTATAAATATCCCTACTGCGATTACGCTCGGAGCTATTGCCACAGCCACAGCGCCGGCAGCCACTCTTATGGTAGTTAAGCAGTATAAAGCTCGCGGGGAACTTACCGGTTTGCTTCTTCCTATCGTTGCGCTTGATGATGCGGTGGGTCTTGTTGCTTTCGCGGTTTCGTTCGGGATGGCGGAAGCGATGATTAGCGGACAAATCAGTATTGTGTCAATTTTGGTAAATCCGATAATTGAAATAATCGCGTCTCTCATGCTCGGATCAATTATGGGATATATTTTAACAAAACTGGAAGAGCTGTTCTATTCAAATTCAAACAGATTGTCGCTTACGATAGCATTTGTTCTTCTTACCGTGGCAATATCGGGATACAGTTTTAATATCGGACCGGTAACGGTTAAGTTTTCATCGCTTCTCGTTTGTATGATGCTCGGTACCGTTTTGTGTAATTTGTGTCCGCGTTCAGGCGATATTATGAAACGGGCTGACGGCTGGACGGTGCCTTTGAACACGTTGTTTTTTGTGATTAGCGGTGCGGAACTGGAACTCGGCGTTTTTAAAAACGGCTGGTTTGTGGTAATCGGTATTATTTATATTATCACAAGATCTATGGGTAAGTATTACGGGGCCCGATTGAGTGCGGACTTTACCCATTGTTCCGAGAAAGTGAGGAAGTATTTGGGCTATACATTGTTTCCTCAGGCGGGAGTGGCTCTCGGAATGTGCCAGCAAGCGGTGAAACTCGGAAATACGGAGGGGAAAATCATAAAAAACATAATTCTTTTTGCCATATTGATTTATGAACTTGCAGGTCCTTCAATTACGCACTGGGCTCTTGTAAAATCCGGTGATATTGTCGAGACTCCTGAAAATAAGAAGGATCATAGTCGGTTTACAACTCCAAAGGATTATAAACACGTAAAATAAGGTATGTTTATGATGTTTTTGTTTTGAGCGGGAATAATAAGGCTAAAGCATTGTTGGCTGTATTTCGTTCGGTTTGAGTACGGGTTTAAAGATGCTTGTTTTGAATTTTAATGTTTCAGAACAGCGTAAATTGAAATTGAACGGATTCGAAAAGCAATATAAAAGACAATGTTTTTTATTCGATATGGTTTTAAGATTGTGAAAAACAGAAAATGGGTATGGACAAGAAAGAAATTTTGTGTATAATTTGATGTAGGTTATTTGCGATTAGCAAAAAATGCACGGCTAACTCAGCGGGAGAGTGCCACCTTGACGTGGTGGAGGTCGAGGGTTCAAACCCCCCGCCGTGTAAATAAAAGGGCGATTTTTCGCCCTTTTATTATTGGTTCATGCACAAAAATGGTGGGGAAATAGAAAACAAGTGAAAATAAAGTAAT
>CAMKAB010000098.1 GCA_946410375.1 uncultured Spirochaetaceae bacterium | reverse complement strand
CCGCAGGAAAAAAGCGTTTTCCGCGCACAAAACGTTGCCGTTTTCACAAAATCTTTTTCAGGAACTGCCCCGTGTATGATCTTTCGCACCGCGCAACATCCTCAGGCGTGCCTTCGCACACAATATGCCCGCCCTTATCTCCCCCTTCGGGTCCCAAGTCTATAATCCAGTCCGCCTGCTTTATAACATCCAGATTATGCTCTATCAGGATAACGGTGTTCCCGCCGTCCACAATTGTGTTCAGAACCTCCATAAGACGCTTCACATCGGCGAAATGAAGCCCCGTGGTGGGTTCATCCAACACGTACAGCGTTCTTCCCGTGCCGATTTTGCTAAGCTCCTTGGATAACTTCACGCGCTGGCTTTCTCCCCCCGAAAGAGTGAGCGCGCTCTGTCCGAGCTTAATGTAATCAAGTCCGACATCGCAAAGCGTCTGCAATTTGCGCTTAATCGGCGGAATCGCCTCAAAGAAATCGAGAGCCTCGCTCACCGTCATTTCCAGCACGTCGTTTATGCTCTTTCCCTTATATTTCACACTAAGAGTTTCCGAATTAAAACGCTTTCCGTGACACACATCGCAGGTAACATACACATCGGGAAGAAAATTCATCTCAATCTTCAGAATTCCGTCTCCGTGGCAATGCTCGCACCTCCCGCCCGCGATATTGAACGAAAACCTGCCGCTTTTATATCCGCGGGCCTTGCTCTCAGGGAGTCCTGCGTACAGATCCCTGATGTACTGGAAAATGTCGGCATACGTGGCGGGATTTGAGCGGGGAGTTCTGCCGATGGGGCTCTGATCTATGTGGATGATTTTGTTTATATTATCCGCACCCTCAATCTTTTCATAGCCGTCGAATCTCTCTTTTTCCTTATTAAACCTGTCCTTCAAAGCCGGAGTCAGAATATGGTTCAAAAGGGTGCTTTTCCCGCTTCCCGAAACCCCGGTAAGCACAATAAGACGTCCGAGAGGGAAGGAAAAATCAACATTCTTTATGTTATTCTTATTCGCCCCGATAACCTTCAGAAACAATCCGTTGCCGATTCTTCTCGTCGTCGGCACGGGAATTGTTATCTTTTTTGACAAAAACTGACCGGTAATGCTCTTCGGATTTTTCTCGATTTCCTCCGGGGTGCCTTCCGCAATAACGTATCCGCCCCCGACTCCGGCTCCGGGACCGATATCCACAACATAATCTGCGCTACGGATAGTGTCCTCGTCATGTTCAACAACAATAACCGTGTTCCCGAGACTTTTCAATTTCTTAAGCGTGTCTATAAGTTTCTGATTATCACGCTGATGGAGCCCGATAGAAGGCTCGTCAAGCACATACAACACCCCGCTCAATGCGGAACCTATCTGCGTAGCAAGGCGAATGCGCTGCGCCTCACCCCCCGAAAGCGTTCCCGCCTGACGGGAAAGAGTAAGATAATCAAGTCCTACGTTCTTGAGGAATGAGAGGCGTGCAAGTATTTCCTTTAGTATCTGATTGGAAATTTCCCTCTGCGTTTCGGTTAAATTAAGAGAAAGAAAGAAATCAAAACTATCCTTCACCGACATATCGGTGCATTCTTTGATATTCTTTCCGCCCACGTACACGGAGAGCGCTTCCTTTTTCAAACGGTTCCCATGACACTCCGGGCACTCGCTCTCCGTTTGAAATGAGGAAACCCACGCCTTGATCGCCGGACTTTCCGTACTTGCATAGCGGCGTTTCAAATCGTTTATCACCCCGTGCCAACGTCGGTTAAAGTCCATCGTGCCCATTTTATCTTCGTAATGCATCATGTATTTTTCTTCAGAACCGTACAAAAGCATATTCATCTGCTCTTCCGAGAGATCTTTCAAAGGAGTATCCAACGAAAATCCCGCCTGCTTTGCAAAACCCTCAAAACCGCTTCTCGTCCACGTTGTGTTCGGATTCACCGGAATAACGCCGCCCTCGTTAAAGGAAAGAGAAGCGTCGGGGATAATTTTGCGTATATCATACTCGGTAATAACCCCGAGCCCGTTACAAGAGGGACACGCGCCGAACGGATTATTGAACGAAAACATTCTCGGCTGAATATCTCCGAGAGAAATCCCGCAATGAGGACAACTGTTGTGCTGAGAAAAAAGCTCTGTGGAAGAGACTTGAAGCGTTTCGGAAGACGAGCCGGAAACGCTGCGTCCCGCTTCAGAAGCCTTTTCTCCGCCTGCGTCGCGCCCCGCCTGAGGCGCTCTCTTCCCTCCTGCGCGTCCGGGCTTAAGCTCATCCTTTTCCCCTGAGTCGCGCCCGGCCTTAGCAGCGGTCTCTCCTCCATCGCCGAGTCCGGACCGGGGAGCGCTTACATACTCGATTTCAACAAGTCCGTTTGCAAGTTCCAACGACTTTTCAATGCTGTCCGAAAGTCTGAGATGCGATTCTTTTGAAAGAACCAGACGATCTATAACTATGCTGATACTGTGTTTCACCTGCTTGGAAAGCTTAATATCCTCGTCCAAAAGATGCATGACCCCGTCTATTTTCACCCTTTGGAAACCGGAATTTTTCGCATCCGTTAAGAGTTTTCGGTACTCCCCTTTCTTTCCGATGACGACGGGAGCGAGAACCATAATTCGCGTCCCCTCTCCCACCTTGTTAAAAATCGCCTGCATTATCTCATCAACAGACATGCTGTCTATCTTTCTTCCGCACTGCGGACAATGCACATCGCCGATTCGCGCCCAAAGCAAACGATAGTAATCATAAATCTCGGTAATCGTTCCTACGGTGGAACGCGGATTAGCTCCGGTAGTTTTCTGTTCTATTGCGATAGCCGGGGAAAGCCCCTCGATAATATCCACATCGGGCTTATCAAGCCTGCCCAAAAACTGACGGGCGTACGAAGAGAGCGACTGAACGTATCTTCTTTGTCCTTCAGCAAATATCGTGTCGAAAGCAAGACTGCTTTTCCCCGAGCCGGAAAGTCCGCTTATCACAACCAGCGAATTTTTCTTCAAAGTTAAATCTATGTTTTTCAAATTGTGCTCGCGCGCACCCTTTATGACTATGTTATCCATGTTTCTCTCTGTTCTTATCAGTATTTTTCAATCAGGCTCAGGAGTTCAGCCTTCGCCTCTTCCTGCGTTGTTTCCTTATAGATTTCCCCGTCCCTATACAGAAAAATCTTTCGTCCGACTCCGCTTACCGCGATGTTCGCCCCCCTGGCTTCCCCCGGCCCGTTCACCTGGCATCCCATAATCGCCACCGTAAGATTTTTACCCGTGCCGAGCATTTCAGCCTGCGCATCCCGCAAAAAATCCTGAGTATTGAACGTTTTTCTTCCGCACATCGGACAGCTCACTATTCTGAGCCCCTTTTTCTCCAATCCGAGAGTCCTGAGAAGCTCCATCCCGGCGTACACCTCATCCTCGATAGAACCCGTAATTGAATATCGCAGCGTGCTTCCCACACCCTCGGACAAAAGACGTCCTAGCGCCCAAGTGCTTCTCACGCAAGAACTTATCGCTCCTCCGGCTTCCGTTACACCCAGGTGCAAAGGATAATCGGACATCTGCGAAAACAGCTTGTTCGCCGCATAAGTCACATCCGTGTCAGACGCTTTTAAAGACACAACTGTATTATAAAAATGAAGATTCTCAAAACGGCTGATGTATTCAAGAGCGGTATTTACCATAAGGCTCGAAACCTCTCCCGTCGCCCGCTCCCGCAAAGAGGGCTCATCCCGTAAAACCGCTTTTTCCTGTAAAGAAGGCTCATCCCGCAAAACCGCTTTTTCCCGGGAAAAAGATAAAGCCTCCGAAGATGTCAATTCAGAAGAGCCCGGCAATTTCCCTGAGTCCGTTCCCTTTCCGTTCTTCGGAAGAGAACCGCTGTTCAAACCGATTCTGATGGAAACGCCGGCATCCCGCGCCGCTTTGACAATTTCCCCGGTTTTCCAAAAAGGACCGATATTTCCGGGATTTATTCTGATTTTCGCCACCCCGCATTTTATTGCGTCCAAAGCATTTTTATAATCAAAATGAATATCAGCCACCACAGGTGTAGGCGTATTTTTCACAACGTATTTCAGAGCGTCATGCTCGTTTATGTCGGGATAGGAGAACCTTATCACCGACATTCCCATATTTTTCAAAATAAGCATACGCCTGATGTAATCATTATCCTTCGGAATCCCTCCGAGAGGTTTGTCATACATCGTCTGAACTAAAACAGGGTGTTTACCCCCGATAAAAGTATTCCCAATCCGCACTTCTCTTATCATAAAAACAATTTTACCGAAAGATGCGTTTTTTATCTACATACGGTCTGGCACATGCGGCACATACGGTCCGACACATACGGCAAATACGGCCCGACATATCACAGACTGACACATGCTGCGCACACTGCCCGACATATACGGCACATACGGTCCGACATATCACAGACTGACACATGCGACACATACATTTCGACACATCACAGACTGACACATACGACACACACAACCCGACACATCACAGTCCGACATATCAGGCAGAGAACGGATAACGTCGCCATGCGGAAGACTCCGATTCGGCAAATTTCACACGCACTCTCGCCGCCACGGGTGCGAGCCTGCGCAAAAATCGCCGAAACAGCTTTCTTTACGGCATAAAACCATAATACACGGAAAAAATTATGAATAACATATTGACATTTTCGGGATATTACTTTAAGTTTGTTCCTGTATGGAGAGGTTCCCGAGCGGTCAAAGGGGGCAGACTGTAAATCTGTTGGCTCAGCCTTCGAAGGTCCGAATCCTTCTCTCTCCA
>CAMKAB010000097.1 GCA_946410375.1 uncultured Spirochaetaceae bacterium | reverse complement strand
ACTCTTGCAAAAGACGGCAATGTCGCGGGGGGGAAAACTCTTGTAAAAGGCGGCAATGTCGCGGTGGAAAAAACTCTTGCAAAAGACGGCAATGTCGGAGGAAGCAAGACTGCCGCAAAAGACGGCAATTCCGTGCGTGCCGTGCGAAGCAAGGAAACAGGCAAAAAAAACGGCGCCGAAAAAAGCGGAAAAAGCGGAAAAACCGATGCGCCGGCTGCGGGAAAGACGTCCGCTACGCGTGAAATGCGAACTGAAGTAAACGGAGATTCCGTTCACAACGAAAAACCTTTAAATCCGGACGATTCCAGGGATGATTCCGCGGGAGAGAAATCCGGTTTTACTTATAATACCGCCTCTCTTGACTCTTCATGGGGCGGAGCGATGGTTCAGAATGTTCACGGAAGCGTTCAGTATATGAATAAGCCTTTTGTTGTGCATTCGCCGTTTAATACATCGGGAGACCAGCAGAACGCCATAGATATGCTGAGCGATGGTGTTCTCTCCGGAGAGATGTATCAGACCCTTAAAGGGGTAACGGGAAGCGGTAAAACGTATACCATGGCTAAAATTATTGAAAAAACGCAGCGTCCGGCTCTGATTTTGTCTCATAACAAAACGCTTTCCGCTCAGCTTTATCGGGAATTCAAGTCGTTTTTTCCTGAAAACAGGGTGGAATATTTCGTTTCAACATACGATTACGATCAACCGGAGGCGTATGTTCCGGGAAAAGATTTATACATAGAAAAAGACGCGTCGATAAATGCGGAAATAGATCGTATGAGGCTTTCCGCGGCGTTTTCTTTGATGGAGCGGAGAGATGTGATAGTGGTGTCCACCGTGTCTTGCATATACAGTCTTGCAAACCCTGTGTCTCTTCGCGATATGACCCACACGTATATGAAGGGACAGCTTTTTGATCACGCTGCGGAACTGGAACAGCTGGTGCGAATGCAGTATACGAGAAACGATTATTCTCTTACCTACGGTACCTTCAGGGTCCACGGGGATATCATTGAAATCTGGCCTCCGTATTTGGAAAGCGCAATCAGAATCAATTTGGATTGGGACGAAATAGAGTCAATTTCCATGATCGACCCGCTTACCGGAGAAGTGCAAAGTAAGGAGATAACCTTTACTTTGTATCCTGCAAAGCAGTTTGTTATGCCGCGCGAGGAGGTCATTTCCGCAATCCGGAGAATAAAGGACGAGATGGAAGAACGGTATCAGCTTTTTATGAACACCGGACGGCCGTTGGAAGCTGAGCGTATTAAAACGAGGGTTGAGTATGATTTGGAAATGCTTGCCGAGGTGGGATATTGCTCGGGAATTGAGAATTATTCCCGTCCGCTTTCGAACAGAGCTCCGGGAGAACGACCTGCCGTGCTTTTGGACTATTTCCAGCCTGATTTTCTGACCTTTATTGACGAATCGCACGTTACTCTGCCTCAGCTTAATGCGATGTACGAGGGAGACCACAGCAGAAAGATGAACCTTGTGAATTACGGTTTCCGTCTTCCTTCGGCGCTTGATAACAGACCGCTTAAATACGAAGAGTTCGACAAGGTTGCGAAACAGAGAATTTTCGTGTCCGCAACTCCGGGGCCTTTGGAGAAGAAGTTGTCTTCCCGGATTGTGGAGCAGCTTATCCGTCCTACGGGGCTTTTGGATCCTGAAATAACGGTGCGTCCGACAGCGGGTCAGATTGAGGATTTGTACGGGGAAATAAAGAAATGCAGCGAACGCGGGCAGCGGGTCCTTGTTACGACGCTTACGAAACGCATGGCGGAAGATATAACGGATTTCTTTGCAGACAAAGGAGTTAAAGTACGGTATTTGCATTCAGAGATAGAAACGATTGAGCGCGTGGAAATACTTACCGCCTTGCGAAAGGGGGAGTTTAACGTACTTGTGGGAATAAACCTTCTAAGGGAAGGGCTTGATCTGCCGGAAGTGGCGCTGGTGGCTATTTTGGATGCGGATAAAATAGGTTTTCTCAGGAGCACAACAAGTCTTGTGCAGACAGCGGGTCGTGCTGCGCGTAATGCCGAAGGACGGGTTATCATGTATGCGGACCGTATTACCGAGGCTATGGCTGAGGCTATCGCCGAGACCGAGCATAGAAGGGCGGTTCAGATTAAGTACAATGATGAGCACGGGATTACACCGAAAACGATAACAAAGGCGATTGAGGATATTCTGGAGAGAGAAAAGGACGAGGCGATACAGGACGGAAAAGAAGAGATTGCAGTTCGCAGGGCTTCGCACAATCTTTTGAATCCTGCTGATAGAAAGAAGTACATAAAGGAACTTGAAAAGGAAATGACCGAGTGTGCAAAGAATTTGGAATTCGAGAAGGCGGCTGTTCTGAGAGATGAGATTGAACGGATAAAAAAGGAGCCGCACGGAGAGTAGGGAGTACGACTCGATTGTGCTGTGTCGGAGAATTCGTCTTCGTGCGAAGTGCAAGGGAAGTCCCGGGAACGGCGGGGTGCAAAACACCGTGTCGAAGATTGATTTCGCGAATGAAGTGCGAACTGAAATAATACAGACAAGAACGAGTCTGAAAAACGATTCCGGTTTCTTTGCAAGTGTTTTTTGTTGTGTTTTTGTTGTGCGATTTTTTCCCTTAAATGTGTTTGAAACTCTGAATAAAACAAAAATAAAACAGGTTTTTTTTCTTTTCTTTTATTTTAAAATAATTGTTGTAAAAATACATATTTTGTTTAAAATTGAACATAGGAAGTTTAGGCTATAAAACTCTTTGCGTGTATTTCGGCATATTGTTTGGTAGTTTTTGACGTAATTAGGAGTGAGATGTGAAAGAAATAAATATTAAGTCTTTAGGTGCTGTTTCCGGGGTCGGGTTCGACAATACCGAAGTATTCAAAAAGGCTTTTTCCGAGGAAAATACGAAAGTGATAGTGCCTGAGGGAGAGTATTATACGGGCCCTGTTACGATAAAATCAAACAGCGAGTTGCATATAGAGAAAAACGCCGTGCTTAAGTTCATCTCCGATTTTAATGCGTATCCTCCGGTGTATACGCGCTGGGAGGGTGTGCGATGCTATGCGATGCACCCGATGATTTATGCGGAGAATGCGGAGAATGTTGTTGTGTCCGGAGAAGGAACCATAGACGGGTGCGGAAAGGCCTGGTGGAAGGCTTTGAGGGACAAAAAGGCGAGAGACGCCGGTCCCGAAACGGAAATTGAAAAACGTCTTGCTTCGTTAAATCCGGGATATGAAAAACAGCCGGGCGGAGGAGGCGGAAGGAAAAGTCAGTTCCTGCGTCCTGCGTTTGTTCAGTTTAATACGTGTAAAAATGTTTTATTAAAAGGAATTACGGTTAAAAATTCACCGTTCTGGACAATTCATCCTCTTTTTACGACCGGATTGAAAATAGAGGGGATAACGATAGTTAATCCCGCGGATTCTCCGAATACGGATGCGATAGACATAGATTCATGTAAGGATGTTGAAATTCGCGATTGCGACATCAGCGTTGGAGACGACGGAATTGCGATGAAGAGCGGAAACGGGGAGGACGGAGTTGCGGCTGCGTTCCCTACGGAAAATGTCGTTGTTGAAAACTGCACGGTGCGTTTCGCCCACGGCGGAGCGGTTATCGGGAGCGAGACTGCTGCGGGGATCAGAAACGTGTCTTTCAAGAATTGCTCTTTTATCGGTACGGATAGGGGAATCAGAGTAAAAACCCGCAGAGGTCGCGGCGGAATTTTGGAAAATCTCAGTTTTTCCGATATTACGGTGGACGGCTGTTTGTGTCCTATCGCATTCAATATGTATTACATGTGCGGTGCGGATCCCGATGAATGGTACTTTGATCTTGACGAAAAAGAAGTTACCGATGTTACTCCGATGATTCGCGATGTGAAGATAGACGGAGTAAAGGCTCGGGGATGCAGAAGCTCCGCCGGTTTCTTTGTCGGACTGCCTGAAGCGAAAATCTCGGGTCTTTCTATCCGCAACTGCCTGTTTGAACTGGATGAAAAGAATGTTGAAGACACCGATCTTTCAGAAATGTTTGTCGGTATTCCTCATATTGACGAACGTTCCATCAGGGTGAGGAATGCGGAACTTGCGATGGAGAACGTGTCTGTTATCGGCGCTTCCGAGAGCGTTGTGTACAAGTAAGACGCAGCGTGCAGGAAGTATTGTAAAAATCAGTGGAAAAATAATTGACTTTCAGAGTCAGAATATAAGGAGAAAAAAATGGACAAGTATGTAACATTTGGTGAGATTATGCTTAGGTTAAAGAGCCCGGAGCATGAGAGATTTTTTCAGAATGCTGTTTTAGAGGCGACATTCGGCGGCGGAGAAGCTAATGTGGCGGTATCCTTATCTTTATTCGGGGAAAAAGCATATTTTGTTACAGCTTTGCCGGATAACGCAATCGGAGAAGGTGCTACCAGAGAGTTAATGAAGTACGGTGTGGACACAAGCTACATTAACAAGACAAAGGGCGGAAGAGTAGGTATTTATTTCCTTGAGACCGGCGCTCAGCAGAGACCTTCTCTTGTTGTATACGATAGAGATAACAGCAGTATCGCGAATGCGAAGCCTGGCGATTTCGATTTCAAGGCGATTATGGCGGGTGCAAGATGGTTCCATGTAACCGGTATTACTCCGGCGGTAAGCCAGAGCCTTGCGGATCTTACTCTTGAAGCGATGAAGGCTGCTAAGGAAGCGGGCGCAACGGTTTCCATTGACTTGAACTACAGAAAGAAGCTTTGGAAGTACGGAAAGACTCCTGTTGAGATCATGTCGGGTCTTACAAAGTATGCTGATGTGATTATTGCGAACGAAGAGGATATTCAGA
>CAMKAB010000096.1 GCA_946410375.1 uncultured Spirochaetaceae bacterium | reverse complement strand
GAAAGAAATGCTCTTCTTTTGGCGTACGAGGATTTAAACAGCCGCCTGTACGGATATTTGGGCAGTCCTCCATCAGAGGTGACTTACAGAGAACTTTCCACAGCGGGAACGGTGAGCGAATTTGATCTCAGAGTGATTGAACGGCACCTTTTGAAAGAAGAAAACGAGTATGTGTATTATATTTTAGCTCTCACAAACAAGGCTAAGGTTCAGAGTGCGAGGAGCCCGAACGCTCAGAAAGAAAGCCTGATTGCGGAAGAAGCGATAAAGCTTATACTTGAGGGCGACGCGCTGATGAAAGACGGCTACGATGTTCTCGCCCTGAAAAAGTACTTGGAATCCATGGTATTAACCTATCCGCTCAGTCAGATTGAGACGGAATATTCATTTCCCGTGATGCTTGACGAGGTTTTGGACATTATTTCGAGCACGCGGATAGAAGTGAAGAACGTTAACGAAAAAACGGCGAGCTGCCTTATAAAGGTCAGGAGAAAAGATACTGCGATTCCCACACGCGTGAGTTCTGCTTCAATCAGGGCGGAATTCAATGCGGAAGATTCTTTCAGACAGGTTTTCACGGACAGCATTGTGTTTTCAACAAATGAAAGGGGTGATTTTATTTTTGTTCCGAAAAACAAGTTAATGGTTAAGCGCGGCACGATTTCTTTTTACCTTGATATCGAAAGGGAAATAGAGAAAATATCGCGATTTTCAAAGCAGGTGGCGGAAAGGATAAGGGAAGTGCTTTATGCTTCCGGAAGCGGTTTTTATTACGCTTTGGAATACAGTGAAGGCGGGTACGGCATTTCCGTTTCGCAGTTGAGCGATGTGGGATTATACAAGCCGCTTGATTATGTTAATTCGGAGCTTTCAAGAATTTTAAGTCGTGATAATATAAATAATTATGTGATTGATACCACACAGGTTTTCTCTGAGTACAACCCTGATTACTCCGCACTGAACAATGAAATACTCGGAAAGGCCCGCGGAAACGACGGAATGGTTATGATCGGTCGTATTGCCCAGGTAAGCATGGTTAATTCAAGGAACGATGTGTATATCTGTACGCTGCAAACAAATGTTTTGCTATATGATATGAAAACAAAGAAATATGTGTATAATAATGAAAGCATGTATATAAACGGGTTCGCGTCTACCGGGGAAGAGGCTTTGTTGAATGCGTATGATAATTATGTTAGCATGGTGTATTCCGTTTTGAAAAACAATTATTCATAGCGGAAGGGCTGTGTTGCGGAATGGCTGTGTTATGCGGCTCGGAAGCCTTGCTGTCTGTGCGATTTTTCGTTATTTCGTAATTTTGCGTAATGAAGCGATTGCGCGGTCGTTCGGGTTGCTTTTTATATTGTCTGTTATGAGATATGCGGCTGCCGTGATTATCCGTGCGAAAAACGTTTAAAAAGGATGTGTCAGTGTTTAGTTTAGTAAGAAAAACGGAAATGCCGTTCTATAACGGCGTCGGGTATCTCTATAGGCATGAAAAAACGGGGATGGAAGTGTTTTGTCTGGAGAATGACAGTGCTGAACTTGCCGCGGCTTTTGCGTTCGCCACTCCGTCTGAGGACAGCACGGGGCTTGCCCATATCCTGGAACATACGGTTTTGAACGGGAGCGGAAGGTATCCTGTGAAAGACCCGTTTATCCGGTTGGTTAATTCTTCTCCGAATACTTTTTTAAATGCGATGACATTCAGCGACAAAACGGTGTATCCGTTCGCATCCCCTTTGAAAAAAGACTTTGATAATATCTTTGACATATATGCTGATGCAGTATTTAATCCGCTTTTAAGACGCGAATCTTTTGAACAGGAAGGTGTGCGTTTTTTTGACGGAAAAGCGGACGGCGTTGTTTTCAATGAAATGTGCGGGGCTCGTTCTTCGGAGGACAGCGCGGTTTCTTTTTACTGCGTGAATAAGCTTTTGCAAAACACTCCGTATAAGTACGACAGCGGCGGCGAACCGCTTAATATCGCAGACTTGCGTTACGAAGATTACTTAGAGCGATACAAAAAGTGGTACAGCCCAGCTAATTGCAGATTGTTTCTGTTCGGAGCTTTGAAAGCGGAGGAATATCTCGAAAAATTGGAAGAGCGTTATTTACGGGATGAATACTTCTCCAATTGGTCGGGAAAACGGTTCGTAAATAGTCCTTCCTTATATTTTTTAAAATATAATACCGATCTCGGAATAAAAAAACCGATGCGCGACATGGTTTATTGCGGAACAAAAGACGCGTATAGCGTTGTGCTGACATTCTTAACCGTGCCTTCGGACGATCCTTTTTCGGTTCTTAAGATGTCAGTGTTAACGGACCTTATGCTCGAAGATCCCGGCGCTCCCCTCCGCAAAGCGATTACGGAGAGCGATTTGGGCAGGGACCTTCATTCCGTTTCGGGAATTGACGGGGATTATCCGCTTGTGGGCTTTACGGTCGGGTTCGTGGGAGCGAAGCCCGGCGCTGAAGACGAGATTGAAGCGTTTCTGTTAAAGAAATTGGAAGAAATATACGAGGAGGGTTTTACCGAGGCTGCTATAGAAGGCGCGATAAAGCGTTTGTCGTTTAAGCTGAGGGAGATACAAGGCGATGGTCGTCCTGTCGGAGTGAGCCTTGCAATAAGGCTTTTCAGGTATTGGATGAAAGGCGTCGATCCCGAAATCGCCCTGGAGCAGGAAGGGTTGCTTGAAAGATTGAAAGCGGAGATAAAAAAGGGCGGATTCTTTGAAAATCTGATTAAAAAACATTTGCTGGATAATCCGGTGAGGTGCTTGCTTACGGTGAAAGAGGATCCCGAGTACAAGATTACGCTTGAGAATAAACTTCATGAGAAATATTCCGCTTATGTTTCTTCTATGGATGAGAAAACTCTTGAAAAGCAAAAAAAGGATTATCTCGATTTCATAAACACGGAGGATTCAAAAGAGAATCTTTCCAAACTTCCTTGTATTAAACTTTCCGATTTGCCGGATTCAATGTATGAATTCGATACTTTACCTGTGGAAAAAAACGGGGTTACGCTCCATGTTCTTAAGAGAAATACGCATAAGATTTGCTATTTGAACTTCGCTTTTGACACTACGTCTTTTTCCGAGAAAGAAAAGAAGCTGATGGGTTTGCTGAGCAATGTTATATATATGGCGGATACGAAGAAGCATTCTTTCGTTGAAATCGGAAATCTGATAAAGAAATATTTCGGAGCTTTGTACTATCTTCCTTTTAGCGGAGTGAACAAAAGCGGAAAATGCGCGAGTCATTACGCAGTGCGTGCGAAAATGCTCAACGAGGATATAGAGCCCGCGCTGGATCTTCTTAATGAAATTTTAACGCTTTCCGTTGTGACGCAAAAGGATAAAATAAAGACGGCTCTTACGGAAGAAGTCACCGGGGCCGAATCCGTTATGCTGGATTTCGGAAACTTCTTTGTAAGCGCCGAGGCGGGGGGTGCGATTTCTCCGATAATGAAGGAAAGAACGTTTTCAGGTTTAGGTATAGGCAGTTATTTTTATTACAAGGAATTGTTGAATAATTTTGACGAGGTTTCATCGGAACTCGCTTCCGATTTGGAAGCCCTCAGAATCAAGTTGTTTAACAGGGCGATTCTTACGACAACTCTTGTGGCGGAGGAGGATTTTCTGGAAAACGCCGCCGATGCCGTGAGCCGCTTTGTGAACGGGCTTCCTCTTCGCATCAATGAAAAAACAAAATCTTTCTATGAGAGCTTTGAAGAAAACGCAGCCGAAGAGAAAAAGAAAAGGCTCTTTTTGGTAAGCACAGGCCCCTCTTATAATTCGCTTTGCTTCAGCATAAAGGATTTCAGCGGAAAGGAAAGGAATATCGCTTCTCTTTTCGCCGATGTAACGAACGGTGCGTATGTGATTGATATGATTCGCGGAAAAAACGCTGCGTACGGCGCGTCTTTCTGCTACGATTCTTCATCAAAAATGATGATTTATTATTCGTACAGAGATCCGAAAATTGATTCCACGTTTGAAGTTTTTGAAAACGCCCTGGATTACGAGGTAAGCGAGGAAGAACTTGAAAAAACGCTTATAACGTATCTGGGAAGGGGTTTAAAACCTCCGACTCCCGAAATGTCCGTGGGTATTGCCTCTATGCGGCTTCTCACCGGGGAAACAGATGAGGTCGCTTCCCGAAGACGACGGGAAATGTCTTTGTTGAAAGTGAAAGATCTTGAAGCGATCAGAGGTAAGCTGAAAGAGTCTTTTAAGAATAACTCAATAGCCACTATGTGCTCAGATGCAAAGGAATCGCAGATTTTTAAGGGAATGGAAGGCACTATTCTCGGAGTGTGAGGACGTCTGTTCGTAAGATGAAAACGGGATTGCCGGATTACGGGATAAGTGATTCAAGGCTTAGGTTGAAATCGCCTTCAGTCTCATCAATTACTAAATCTGTGTCCGCATTACAGGGTCTGCATTATAGGGGCCGCATTATAGGGGCTGCATTACAGGGTCTGCGTAACATGGAATGAATTACAGGGAGGATGAATCCGCAGGGTTCGGAGTGCGGAAATAGGGGATCGGCGGGGGGATGCGAATATTTCAGCCGTCATCTGCGCACAACATGCACGGATCAATCCGTGAAAATCACGACGTGATGTTGTATTTTAATTCCATTGAGCGCAGAACATCTTTGAAATCGCTGAATACGTTTGAGATATCTTTGTTTTCGGCAGGAGAATAATCTTTCGGAAAAAAGAGCACGGCCGGTTCAATATTCATTGCCGAGCAGAGTTTTGCCAATGTGAACAGACTGAATCCTTTCTTGCCTTGCTCCAATTCGCTGATAAACGTAATGCTTCTGTCTATTTTTTCAGCCAGCTCCGCTTGCGATAAACCG
>CAMKAB010000095.1 GCA_946410375.1 uncultured Spirochaetaceae bacterium | reverse complement strand
TGTGGAGTGTGTCTGTTTGCGCATTTTCATTTTAAGATATTGACAAATGCAAAACCAAAGTGTAGTCTGAACCCAAGCTGACTTTGAAAAAAGGTTGGTAACAAAGGGTAAAATGCTGTTGTAAGGAAGAAAGCATAAAGTCGGGTGTCTACCGGTTTTCGCACAGTCCGAAGGGCTTTGCGGAAAACGTGCCGAATTTATGAACGATGTTTCCCGTGCGGGGGCGCGGGAATGAAATTTCTTTCGTAGGGTGTTTGAAACGGCGAAGTGCGGTCGTGTCCGGACTGTATGAGCCGAAAATTGCAAAAGCGAGGCGGGAAGCTCTGTCGTCACGGGCGGAGAGCTCGAGGCGCTATGCGTGCTTTGGAACGCTGAAAATGCGGGAAGCGGTGTGCGCTCGAACGCGGAAGTTTTGCGGAACGAAATCGCAGAGATTGAGTTAATCGGTGCGTTTTTTGTGTGAATCCATGCGGAATCTGCGTGAATCATGTGTATTGCGTATCGCGTAAATCGTGAGACGCTCGTATTATGCGTGTTGCGGAACGTGTGAAGTGCAAAAACGGCGCATCGCAAAACGTGTGAAGTGCAAAAACGGCGCATCGTAAAACGCGGGAATCCGGAAGGAACCGTATGCGCTCCGAAAGATCGGAACCGTAAGAAATTCCGTCTTATCGTCTGATGCGATTTAAATAAAAATCTTTCATCTGATATCGGTACAACCTGTTTTTTACCCTTGTTTAGGGGGTAAAATGCTGAAAAACGGGAAAAAGCCGTCCTTATGCGGTGTATTATGTCTGTTTGCGGTGCTTCTCTTTGCATCGGTGATAATCTTAGGCTCATGCAGTAACGACTATTCCGAGGACGCAGGCCCGAGCGGAACGGCGGATTTGACGCTGGATGTGAACACGCCTGCTTCGGTTGAAGAAAAATCGCTCACTGTCTCGATAAATAATAACATCTCGTCCGGCGGAACGGATGCTTATTATTGGGGTTATAAAGCTATAAAGCAGGACTCTTACGGAAAAACGGGAGAAAGAACAAGCGTAGCCGCACTGAAAAGCGGAGAAACGGGTATAGCCGGCATTTCGAATCTCTCTGTAGGAAAATGGAAAATCCAGCTTTTAGCTTATAATAACGCTGATTTGGCGGATTCCCATATTGTTTACCGCAGTACGATGACGGATGTGAATATTAAAGCTAATTCGGTAAACAGAATTGTGATTTCCGTTAAGCGCGTTCAGGACGCCGCAGCAAACGGAACGCTTACCATCATACCTTCCGAGATAACACTGGCGGAAAATCCGCGTGCGTCATGGGGCATAGATTCCGTAACGGGAATCGGAACGGAAGACGAGAATATCATTCGTACTCCGTTCGGGAAGCTGTCCGAGTATGCGTACGAGATAAGTCTTTACACCAAAAACGATTACTCCACCGGTAAAACGGTTGTTGTCGCAAATAAGACTGCGCTTCAGGCAAGCGAGGATACGACCCCTGTGGTAAAGACTCTTGCTCCGGGAAGATATTTCGTAAAGATTGAAATATACAGAAACACATCCGCTGAACTCGCAACGAGCAGAGCGGAAACGTACCTTGCGATGTTCCCTGTGGATATTTATTCGAACAGTATTACCACAATAAAAAACAATTCCTCGGACGGAGATAAGGCGGGGCTTGACGTTAAAGAAGTAAAGCAGTTCAAGATAACATACAAAACATGGAACAACACCCCTTCCGGCGAGGACTGGTTGTCCGATGCGGAGCACTCCGTTGTGAATAGCGACATTCTTGATGAGAACGGACAGGTGATTTGGGAAAACTATCCGAAAATCCATCAGTACGGGAGAAGCGAGAATCTTGATGAGCCGACGCGTGAAGGCTACGGCTTTGCAGGATATTATCTTACCGGTAACGGAACGGACGATATGGTTTTGGACGTTCCGGCGTGGATATATCAGGATCTTACGCTTTATGCGAAGTGGGATGTGAAGCGATACGCCTCGATTACGTATAATGACAACTTCCCGGCAAAGGCGGAGGTTACCACCCCTACGGATACCACCGGCGCATCGGAAAGCACGGCCGACGATTCTGTGGAGCCCGTTATGCCATTATCAAACCCCGAAGCGAAGGGTTATATTTTTAAAGGATGGACGATAGACAGCTCTCATAGCAGGCTGAATCGGCTTCCTGCGGCATGGAAAGCGGATATTGACGCCGTTTGCGTTGCCGAATGGGAACCGGTGCATTACAGGGTGAAGTATAACTTGAACCTTCCTGCGGGAAAAACGACGTCCGATGTGCTTAACCTTTCTTCCGAGTATCAGGGCGTGGCGAGCATTGTTGATGTTTTCAGCGA
Organism: uncultured Spirochaetaceae bacterium; assembly: GCA_946410375.1. Classification (GTDB taxonomy): domain Bacteria; phylum Spirochaetota; class Spirochaetia; order Sphaerochaetales; family Sphaerochaetaceae; genus CAMKAB01. The sequence goes on along the minus strand of CAMKAB010000095.1, from coordinate 2,540 downwards.
GATAAACGGCGGAGATATGACTGCGGGAACGGCCGGAGGCGTCGGAACTGATAAAATGAAATATGCGGAGTACGATGTTTCCGATAAAATTGCGGATTGCATGAGCAACACAATCGGCTTCCTCGGCTGGAGCTTAAGCCCTACGTACGTGGACGAGAACTCCATTGTGGGACTTGACGGAACCGTGATGAACCTTTCCGCATCGGATGGGGCTACGGTGACGCTGTACGCTCTTTGGTCCGATTATTTCAAGCCTCTTGAGTACATCAGAAGCGTATCCTCGGCGGCTTCCGCAGGTCAGGTTATAGACACGGGATTGGTTACAGGCACGGGGAGCGGAAATGTGGCGAGGTGCGTCATGGAGATGGAGCTTTCCGGCGGGCTGGCTGCGGGACAGACGCGCGAGATTCCTTTCGGGGAGAACAAGACTCCGTGGTCCTTTATTGTGGACACGTTCTACAGAGACGGATACTGGAAGATAGAGCGGGGCTCATTCTTCGGACAGTACTTCGAAGACGAGAAATATAAACTGGATCTTTACGGAGACGGAAGCGTTATCACTTTGAAAATTGACGACGAGATTCTGACGCAGGGAAACTGGGGCTTTGCGGGCGGTTCCTTTTACCTCTTCAACTTCAGTCCCACAGGCAACGCCATGACAAATATGCGTCTGTATTCGTGCAGTATCTACAATCTTTCAGGGAATGTTCTCCGCCGCTTCCAGCCTTGCATACTTACAAAGGCCCTCACATCAAGCGATTCGGATAAGGCGAGGAACAGCCAGCCGGGTAATACTTATCCTGTGGGCACGATCGGGCTTTGGGACCTCAAAACAAATAAGTTCTATCCGAACATGGGTTCGGGGCGGTTCTATCAGCCGAGCGAAGAGGTGGTGATAACGTATTATAGTAATCGCGACAACTCGGATACGGAAAGCCGCACGCAGAAAGTTATCAGTGGAATGCCGGAGGCTCTCCATAGGAATCTTTTCTCAAAATCGGGCTCTACTTTCAAATACTGGGGAAGCGCGAGAAATTCCGAAACGGGACTTGATAATCAGGCTGTGGTAACGCTTACAAAGAATACCTCATACTATGCGATATGGTCTGTTCCGACAAGTTATAACCTGTTCGGACAGGTGGACTGGCTGTACAATGTGGACGGGGCGTTCATAGATTTGGGAGTAGTATCAAACGGACAGACGGAATATGTCATTGATATTAGGATTCCGCAGCAGAACGAAGCGTGGTTTCCCCAAGGAAACAAACTGGGAAGATTCTTCGGAAATGCTCCGAACGGACAGCTTCTCTGCATGAACTTTGATCCGGATTATAAATGGGATGTTACTTATAACCGAATAACGGGATATGTGGACAATAGTTCGGCGAGTTATAATAAAAGTTTTTATTACGATGCCGAACGTGATTCAAGGCATAGTGTTGCGATTAAAACCGACGGTTTTTATGTCGACGGCTCGAAAATAGGCTCGTGGGATTCTTCCAAATATACGGGAGACTCGTACACCGCGCTTCTTTTCGCATGGGAAGAGAGAAGAGCGAGCACGGTTAGCGGAGGCGGCGGTCCGAAATATAACGGGTACTGCGCTCCGTTCAAATGGAAGAATCCCTCAGGCGTCGAAACCGCAAGGCAGGTAGCTTACGGCGGCAGGTACTACGTGTACAGCATGTCTATGAACAAGGACGGAAAAGAGATTCATAGGTATGTTCCGGCTGTTTTAAATGTGGATTTAACGTCTTCAAACACCATTACGGACGCCACCGGCGCTTCAATGCCGGGAAACAAGAAAGTATTCGGAGAGATTAACTGCTATAAAGGCGAAGCGGGAATGTGGGACCTGAATTCCGATATGTTCTACCCGAATATGAACAGACACGAATTCCGAAGTTTTGACGATTCCTCCTTAGGTTTGAATTCCCGTTTTGATTACCCGACAGATACGTTCACAATCCGTTACGATTCAAACGGAGGACTGGGTTTGATGGAACCTCAGGTTATTTCGAGCAGCGCTTCCGGTTTTAAAGGAGCGCGTCTTAACGGCTGTCGTTTTGAGCGGAATGACTATGAGTTTATCGGATGGAACACCATGCCGGACGGCTCCGGAGATTGGTACAGCCCCGAGAGAATAGTCCACAAAACGGAGCTGAAAAACGTAACGCTCTTTGCGCAGTGGCGCCCGATTCCGAAAAACGTGCCGTATTTGCAGCTGACTTATCTGCAGAACGAGGGTTCTCCGAGAAGAAACGCCGCCGGTATCATAGACACGGGAATAAAAAGAGGTTCTTACGGAAATCCGGATTTCAGATGCGTTGTGGAATATAATAAGCTGGACACCAATCAGGCTCATGTCATGGGCGCTAACGGAGACGAGTTGAGCGGAAATACATTCACCATTTACAAGGGCGCAATAAGACCTATGTATGGTAGCACCTCATACAGTTTCACCGAGAACGTAAAGACGAAATACACCGTGGATATGATGTCGTTTAATAATATGTTTGATGTGTCCGTAACCGCAGAGG
>CAMKAB010000094.1 GCA_946410375.1 uncultured Spirochaetaceae bacterium | reverse complement strand
ATATCTCTTAATATCCCTGCCTCGCAAAATCGGTCGTATAAGTTCCGCTGTTTTCTCTCGTTCTTCATCGGTTTTGCAGTTCGCGAGTATCTCATCACGCTTTGCGCCAGAGACAATGAATGCATCATTGAAACCAGTTTTTATTCCATAGTTAATGCTTATATCCCAATCTTTCAACGGAACGCCGGCAGCCTCGATTTTCCGTTTGATACTCTGTTCAATCGGGCTGAGTATCACCCAGCTGTCGCTTGTCGCAAAATTACACTGAGAAGACTTTTGCTGAACAAAATCGCTCAAAATACTTAAGCCGTCTTTTGTCAGTGCGGTCGTGGTGCAAGAAAGTGTTTTGCCCTCATTCTTTCCTTTCTCAAAAAGCAGAATATTCGTGTCTACTGTTGCGCTTTCAAAAACTTTTACGCCTGCAAAATCAACGAGCAGTTTCGGATTTGTTTCTTTGGCAAAGAAGTCGCGAAGTTTTTCACCGTAGCCAGCTCTCATCCATTTATTTGAGGTGATAAAGCAAAGTCTTCCATTTTTGTTGAGCAAGCTTTGTCCCTTTTCATAGAACAAGCAGTAAATATCGCCTGTTTTAGCGTAGCTTTTAAAGTTTTGACTTTCATACAGATTTGCAAGCCTTCCACCATCTTTCTGTAACTGAATATACGGTGGATTTCCAATTACTATATCAAATCCATCAGAAATATTGAACATCCACTCTGCATCAAAGAAGGGCGACACTGCATTCTGGTCATAGGGATTCCAACTTGCAAGTTGCTGTGCGTCTTTTGGGGCAAACATTTTGTTTTCTGCAAGAAGTTCCGCCAGTTCCTCTCGAAGAATTTTATCGTCTTTTCTGCATTGGGCTTTTGCCTCTGCCGTGGGAGCGTTAAAATGTTCGTGACGTTTATTCTGAATCTCTTCTTTTTTCTTTTTAATTTTTTCGTCTGGATCAGAAAATAAATCATTCTGCGATTTTCTTTCCATTCCAATCAAAGAATTTGCAGCCACGAACTTTGTTTCAAGATTTGGAAGCGGGTTAAAGCCATAATTGTCAGGAATGCTGTTCGTTTTTTCCTGCTCACAGATAAGGCTGATAAAAAATCGGAGCTTGCAAATCTGAACGGCAATCGGTTGAATGTCCACACCGTAAAGACAATTTTCGATCAATTCAAGTTTAAGTGCATAAAGAGATTTTTTGTCATCATAAACCCCACCACATTTTTGAATAAGGTGAACTATTCTTTGTAAGGCTCCCATAGGAAAGGCCCCTGATCCACAAGCAGGGTCAAGAATTCTCATTTTCTTTAGTGATGCAACGATGTCATTCCGAACTTGTTTCGGAATCTCTGTATCAGATGCTGAATCAAATTCAGCATGACTGGCAACTTCTTTGCTGTCGTCAAAAAGCAAATCCAATTCAGCTTCTGTAATTGATTTTACTGATTTGGAAAGATAATTCTTTATAGCCTCATCAATCATAAAATTTACAATCTGACGGGGTGTATAAAATGAACCTGAATCCTTGCGGGCTGTTTCACTTGTTTCAGGATTATAAGTACCTAAAAGGTTTTCAAAAACTTTTCCCAAAAGTTCTGGGTCAAGAGCCACCTGCACATCTGAGGGGCTGTTTTCTTCGACTGTAAAATTGTAACGATTCAAAAGATGTATCAAGCCTTCGTGCTCTCCATCATCTTCCTGCCAAAATAGATTATTCGGAACAAAAGCCATCCAATCGGGTTCCCGACTAAAACCATCCGTGAAAACTTCTATATTCCTTCTGTTGTCTTTATCATCTACAAGTTTATCGAGACACTCAAACAGTCCGCCGTTTAAGAAAGGAACAGATTTGAAACGTTCTATTATTTGCTTGTTGCTTTCCTTAAAGAACGTCTTTTTCTTATTATCACGATAAAAAAACTTTATACCGAATTGCTTATTCTTTGAAATGCTATTATCATCGGCAAAAGTGCGTTCTTCAATCTTCTTATTCAGGGTTGCAAAGAAAAGATTCTGCAAAATCGCATTGTAATAATTACCATCTTTTTTACTCTCGGCATCAAACTGCGTTAAAACCTTATCAAGTTCGGATTTATCAAATATCCACGAAGGAATTAAATCCTTTTGTTTAATGAACCAAACAAAGACCAAACGTGTAATAAGGCGTATCAGATTCAGTTTATTATTATCTCTTGTTCTCTTAACACGGAATCTTCCGCTATCGTCTTTTGAGGTATCGCCACTAGGAAAAGAGACCTCATCACAAGCCCATTCATACCACTTGAACAGTTCTCCGTAAAATTGTTTGGTAAGAGCCTCAACGCTGAACGCATCCGTTAAATTTTTCAAAACGAGGTTTTTTCTGTTTTCTTCAAGGCTGCCGAACCTATCCGAAACAGTTCTTGCAGGATGTCCTTTCCCGAGAATATACGTGTATCGCTTTGCAGAAGTGGAATCCTCCGCAGACGCTCTTTTTTCAACATAAGACAGCCGCCATTCCCGATTCTCAACTTTCTGATGATGGAAAACTATAAGAGCACCTTCAAAATAATTTATATACTGCCGGACTATGGACTGAATGCCGACGCGGTTATTTTCAAGCTTTTTGCTGTCGTCCACTGTAATATCAAAAACTTTAAGCTCGCTTCCGAACAAATCAAAAGATGCTGCATAACGGATTTCCGCAATGTTTGCGTTTCGGGCTTTTTCGTGAACATCCAAAACGTTTGTAAGAACATCATAACCACGTTCATATTCTCCGAAGACAGGAACGAGCGCGTCCTCAAGGAACTTGTCAATTCCGCAGTAGTCAGCTTCAAAAATCTGTCTATAGTCTGTCATTCCGATTTCTCCTCAGCTTTATCCGATTCGTCAATTCTTTAACTAAAAATAAAATCCTGCGAAAACATAAGATTCGCCATGGTTTTGCTTATTAACAGATGCCATGTTTCCGATTTCCCGACGTATCATGTTCACAATATCCTCACTGGTCACCTGAATAAGCAAGTTATCCGGCTCGCCCTGGTCCGTAAGGAACCTATCCAATTTTTTTGCAAGGCTTGCGTTTCCGCTCTTGATTGATTTTATAGCCTGACCGATTAAACTCATAGCTTCATTGGAAAGTTTTCCGCTATTGATCCATTTGTAAGCTTTGAGCAGAACATTGGCGACATAGCCCTTGGCTTTTTTAGCTTTGCTCAGCTTACTCTCAAACACATTATACGCTTCTAAAGCCGCCTTTCTTTTAGCATCAATGTCCGGAATTGAAGCTAACGCCTTTGCAACCGTACCGGGTTCGCATTTGCAAGAATCAAACATATCCATATAGTTTATTACCCGAGCCTGTAAATCCTTCCCGACTTCCACATAAACGCATCCGTATTTGTTTTTTACTTTTATCGCAAAATACGCATTCCCTTCTTCATCCATCAAAGCCGGACCAAAACTTTTTTCTTCCGCTTTTTCAAGCTTCCGGATAAAGTCGTACCGCTCCGGATTCAAGTCCCCATATTGTTTTAATTCGAAAATATATTTTTCCTGAGGGCTTTCGTCTCAGTTAACACCCGCTTCGAAAGCCCCTTCGGAAAGCTCCTCTTCCTGGCTGAATATCTTTGAATCCTCACCGAACATGGTGTGGAAGGACTGCAACTTGGTGTATGCGTTTCGCACAAGGTTTATCTGCTCATCGCCCTGACTGGAAGGATAAAAGTTGTAAACGTAAATATTTTCGTTTTTACTGCCGATTCGGTTCACACGACCGATTCTCTGGATAAGCCTTGTGGAGTTCCAAGGCGTATCATAATTCAAAATCGTATTCGCCCTATGCAGGTTAACGCCCTCGGCAAGAACCTCTGTTGTGATAATCACATCATAATCGTTTTTCTGTTTCACTTTATCGTAGTTTGCATCGAAGTTTTCTTTTATAACAGCCTCTTTTTCGTCCCGGTTTGCCGCAGTGATTACGAGAGGTTCTTTTCCGGTAATATTTTCAACGGCGCGGCTTAAGGATTCCACAGTGCTGATTGCTTCGGAAAAGATGACAAGCTTATGGGGAGTGTTCCGTTCCTTGCAGAAAAGACCCGAGCTCTCCCGCAACGCCTGCTTGAATCTGTCGAATTTCGGATCATAATCGTTTTCATTCCAGCGGTCCACAAGGTTGTTGATTTTCTCCAAGTCCGATTTCAGATAATCAATATAGGTCCTCTTGTCCGGCCCGAAAGTTTTAAAATCTGAGCGATGATACTCCGCATTCTGTTTTCTTTCGTTGCGACCTTGCCTGTTGAGTTTTTCAATTTTTGCTCTTATGTCGTTAAAACATGTTTGAATGCTTATCTCTTTATCCGGAATCTTTGACTTTTTCTCCTCAATATTCAACTCCTTATTCACATCAATCTGAGGACAAATGAAGATTGCGTCGTTCTCCCACATGGTTATCATGTTTCGGGTATACCTTTGGAAGTTTTTCAAGGATTCCTTGAAGGCTGCAAAACTGCTTTCAAGACGTTTCACAAGAAGAATCTGCATAATCCGGGCAAGTTGATTGGATGAACGCCGAGCCGTCATGTTTCTTCCCGAATAAACCTTGTCGTATTTGTCAGAGAGGAACATTGTGGCTCTATAACGATAATACCCAAGCCCCGCTGTAGCGAATATTTCGCCTTCTTCCGCTTCAGGCGCAATCATATTCATCGTGTCGGAAAAAAGAACGCTGAGTTTTTTGTCCATTGCGTAGTATAGATTTTCAGGTCCGTGAACGGCAGGAAATTTCAACTCATCAGCGTAATGCTTTTTTATGTCCGTACGAGTGCGTCTTACGAGAATATCACCTAAAACCTTTTCGCGAACTTCTTTTGAAAGCTCAATCAATTCCTTTTTAGTATTCGGGTCGGTATCGAATGAAGATTGCCCTCTT
>CAMKAB010000093.1 GCA_946410375.1 uncultured Spirochaetaceae bacterium | reverse complement strand
CTTCGCGGGATTGCGGAAAGCTTCCTTGCGCACACCGGGTTTGATAATTTGTAAGTATTTATATAGTAATAAAATGATATGTCTTTTGTTCGCCTGTAATTCGTGATAAAAGACGAGTTTTAAGAGGAGTTTACAATGGTATCTTTTCAGTACGATTTATGCAAAGGTTGCGGGCTCTGCGTGGACGCGTGCCCGAAGAAGATTTTGCGGATTTCAAAGACAAGAATTAACAAAAAGGGGCATCATCCGGCGGAAATTACAGACGAGAGCCTCTGCATATCCTGCGCTTTCTGCGCCACAATGTGTCCGGATTGCGTAATAACGGTGGAGAAATGAGTTTTACATGGTATCTGTGTTCCGATGTTTCGGAATGAAGCATCGGATTGTGCGATAATGTCGGAAATTGTGAGTTTTGCCGGATGATTATGTTCGGCTTGTCTGGAAAGATTCCGCTTTCATGAATATCGCGCTTTTGATACGAGTCGATTTTGCCGGTGTGAAAACCGGACTTCGGTATTACGAATATCGCACTTTTGATACGAGGAGCGGAAGTCATTACGTTCGGGTTATGCGGAAAGACATTGACGTAATGAATCTCAAAGAGTTGTAAAATAGGAGTAACTATATGTCAGATAAAGTTTTAATGAAAGGAAATGAGGCTATTGCCGAAGCGGCTATCATGGCAGGTTGCAGGCATTATTTCGGTTACCCGATAACGCCTCAGACGGAAATCGCCGCATATATGGCGCGCCGCATGCCTAAAATCGGCGGAACATTTTTGCAGGCTGAAAGCGAGGTCGCCGCAATAAACATGGTCTACGGAGCGGCTAGTGCGGGAGTTCGGGTTATGACAAGTTCTTCAAGTCCCGGAATTTCCCTCAAAAGCGAAGGGATTTCATATCTGGCGGGTGCGGATTTGCCTGCGGTTATTGTGAATGCGCAGCGCGGAGGTCCCGGGCTCGGCGGAATCCAGCCGTCTCAGAGCGATTATTTTCAGGCAACCCGCGGCGGCGGTCATGGAGATTACCATATGATAGTTCTCGCTCCCGCTTCCGTTCAGGAAATGGCGAGTCTTACCATAAAGGCGTTTGATTTAGCTGATAAATGGCGTACTCCGTGTATGATTCTGGCGGACGGCACAACCGGTCAGATGATGGAGCCGGTGAGTTTTGATTTTGACATCGCTCCTGCGCCGGAAAAGCCGTGGGCTCTTACCGGAACACAGGGGAAGAGAGCGCATAATATCACCAATTCTTTGTATCTTTCTCCCGAAGAACTGGAAACGCATAATTTCAACCGGTTTAAGAAATACGACGAGATTATGAAAACGGAGCCGATTGCGGAAGAGTACAAGGCTGATGATGCCGATATAATCCTTGTGGCTTTCGGAATCGCTTCAAGGGTGAGCAAGAATGCGGTGGACGAGGCGAGAGGGGCAGGAATCAAGGCAGGTTTAATTCGTCCGATTACTCTTTGGCCGTTTCCTTCCGATATTCTTTTTAAGCATACGGAACACGCAAGGCACTTCATCAGCGTGGAACTTTCCATGGGACAGCTGATAGAGGATGTGATGCTTTCCACCCGGTGCAGACGCCCGGTTACGCTATGCAACAGAGCGGGCGGAATGATTCCTGTTCCGTCGCAGATTTTACAGGCGATTCAAAACGTTGCGGCAAACGGAGGTAACTAATTATGACAGTATTTAAAAAACCACATGCTTTAACGGATGCTCCGTTTCATTATTGTCCCGGTTGTACCCACGGAATTATTCATCGCTTAGTGGCTCAGGCTATTGATGAGCTCGGAATTGAAGGAAAAACGGTAGGGGTTGCCCCTGTGGGTTGTTCCGTTATGGCGTACGATTATTTTTCCTGCGATATGACCGAGGCGGCTCACGGACGCGCTCCCGCCGTTGCCACCGGTTTGAAGCGGGCGAATCCCGAAAACATTGTTTTCACATATCAGGGAGACGGAGATCTTGCGTCTATCGGCACTGCGGAAACGGTGCATGCGGCGGCGAGAAACGAGAACATAACGGTGATTTTCATAAACAATGCGATCTACGGCATGACGGGCGGACAGATGGCTCCCACATCGCTTGTGGGACAGGTGACCCAGACCTCTCCTTACGGGCGCGATCCTGCGCTTTGCGGGTATCCGGTGAAGATCTGTGAGATGCTATCCGAATTGGAGGGACCCGAGTACCTTGAACGCGTTGCGGTGAACTCGGTAAAAAATGTGAATGCGGCGTACAAGGCGATTAAGAAGGCGTTCCAAAATCAGATTGAAGGACGGGGCTTCTCTCTTGTGGAGGTGCTTTCAGCATGCCCTACGAACTGGGGAAAAACGCCGTCTGAGAGTTTGAAATGGATAGATAGCGCAATGATTCCGTACTATCCGCTCGGTGTGTATAAAGACAGAAGCGCCGGGATTTTCGGAGGAAAGACGGGCGGGGCGTGCGATCGATCGGAAAGTGCTGAGAAGTGTGCGTGTTCAGGCAAAGCTGATTGCGGAGGACGTCCGGTAAATGCGGGCTCTTCAAACGGTTCTGATTGCGGAAAAAACGCATGCGGCGCAAAGTAAGGAGGGAAGATATGACGACTGAATATTTATTTGCGGGTTTTGGCGGTCAGGGTTTGCTGTTTTCCGGTAAAGTTTTGGCATACAAGGCGTTGATTGAAGATAAGTTTGTCAGCTGGCTCCCTTCCTACGGTCCTGAGATGCGAGGAGGCACGGCGAACTGCTCCGTTATCATCAGCGACAGTCCCGTGGGTGCTCCGATTATCACGAATCCCGATGTGCTCGTGGCTATGAATCTGCCTTCGCTTGACAAATACGAGAACGCCGTGAAAAAAGGCGGGATGATTATTGTGGATTCTTCTTTAATCGAACGCAAGGTAAAGCGCGATGATGTTTCCGTTTTCTACGTTCCGGCCACGGATATGGCGTCAAAATCCGGTTCTCCGACTCTTGCAAATATGATTTTGTTCGGGAAAATGCTTAAAGAGACGGGTACTCTTAACGAAGAGACGCTTAACGCCGCTCTCGGGAAGTGCATTTCCGCCCGACACAAGGATATGTTCGACCTGAATTTGAATGCTGTGAAAATCGGCTGCGCAGAGTGATTTTCAGGTGAGGAGATGAGACGTTTTTATTCAGGCTTTGGAAATGAAGACGCTGTTTGGAAACGCTTTTTGAGAAACAGAATTATTTGAATGAATTTGAAAGAGGCTTCGGATTGTTCGGAGCCTCTTTTTTGGTTGACCTGAGTATCGAGTCCTTAGGTCACTGGCTTCGGATTGTTCGGGGCCTCTTTTTTTGTTGGTTTTTTTGTTGACGGCACCTGATTAGCGGCGACTCAGTGAGCTGTTTCCGTGACGGATATAGTAGAGATCAAGAATGGCGACGGCGGTCATCGCCTCTATTACGGGTGCGATGCGGAGCGCAATGCATACGTCGTGTCGCCCTCCTGTTTTTACCGTGGGTGTCGGTTTGATAACGGCGTTAAAAACGATGTCTCGTCCGTTTGTAATGCCTCCGAGGATTCCGCCTGCGTTTTCTTCCCTGTTGTTTTCCGTTCCGAATAATGCTTCCGAAGCGAATCCCGAACCGAATTCTATGCCTTTAACGGCTCCGATGCCCATAATCGCATATGAAATGAGGGCGTCCGCCTTGTTGAAAACGGGTTCTCCGAGCCCCGCTTCCGCACCGCGCACAACACATCGGACTTTCCCTCCTACGGAATTATTGTCTTTTTTCGCTTTTTCCAGCAGAGCATGGACTTTGTCCGTCTCTTCGGCGTTTATTCCGCCGATTGAAATAATATCAGCGCGTACGTTTATTCCGTGGGAAGCGAGTATCTGTTTGCATATCGCTCCTGCGAAAACCCGTGCTGCCGTTTCTCTGCCGGACGCCCTTCCTCCGCCCCGGGGGTCTCTTATTCCGTATTTGTCCATGTATGTTTTGTCGGCGTGTCCCGGTCTGAAAACGTTTTCAAGGTGCTTGTATTCGCCTGAATCGCAGTTTTCGTTTTTTATGATAGCGGCAAGCGCCGTACCGGTTGTTTTCCCGTTGTATAAGCCGCTGATGATTTCAAATTCATCGTTTTCCACTCTGCCGGTTGTTCCGAAAACGCCTCCGCGCCGTCGGGATAAATCTTCTTTTATTTTTTCCAATGAGATTTCAAAACGGGGCTCCAAGCCGCTGATAACGCACCCTATACCTTTTCCGTGGGATTCTCCGAATGTTGTAAGCTGTAATATGCGTCCGAATGTGTCTGACATATCATACTCCCTGAGCCGTTTTACACCGCGGACTGATAATCAAGTATTTTTTTGCATACCGCGTGAGCGCAAAGTTCTCTGATGTCTGAAAAAAACGAGCAATGCTTCCTGTAAAATGCGTCTCTTTTGTTGTACAGAAGAATAAATTCATCGTAGTTTTTTATAAAAGGAGGCAATCCCGCATCTTCCATTCGTTTAAAGATAACATCTTTGTCCTGAAAGAGATAGATTGTTCGTCCGACTTTATTGCACTCGTCAATAAGGTGCAGCGCTCCGCCTCCGAGGGCGATGATTGCATCTTCTCCGCATGACGAAAGAATGCGCTCCAGTGTTTCTTTTTCTTTTCGTCTGAACGCTTCTTCTCCGATTTCATTATACAGACTGCGGATGGTTTCGTGCTGATGTTCGGACGTCGCGGACGAGAGAATCTCCTCGTCAAGGTCGTATGTTTCTTTATTATGAAAAGTTTTAAGCTGTTGAAGGCAGTACGATTTCCCTGCCGCTTTCTGTCCGCATAAAAATAAAATGCTCATATGGTTTCTCTGTGGGCTGCGTTGCTTGAAGCCGCGCTTGCGCTCTCGAAGTCGTCCGCGTTGCTTGAAGCCGCGTTTGCGCTTTCGAAGTCGTCCGCGTCGC
>CAMKAB010000092.1 GCA_946410375.1 uncultured Spirochaetaceae bacterium | reverse complement strand
AAGGAATGATTTTAAGCGTGGAGCCCGGATTGTATCGGGAGGGAAGATGGGGAATCAGAATTGAGAACCTCGTTCTGGTAAAGCGGGCTTTTACAAATGAGACGGGTGTTTTTTTGAAGTTTGAGCCGCTCACATTGTGTCCTTACGAGCGGCGTCTGATAGATAAAAAGATGCTGACAAGCGAAGAAATTGCGCAGATAAATCATTACCATAAAAGAGTTTATAATGAATTGAAATCAGGGCTTACAAAAAACGACGCGCTCTTTTTGGAGAAAATGACGAGGGAGATTTAAAGGCATTATTCCCGTCTTGTTTGCAAGAGAGCGCAAGGAACGCTAAGAGAACGCTAAGAGAACGCTAACGGAACTCTAAGAGTACGCCGGCGGAACGAAAAAAGCATTTGTGAATGCTTCACGAAAAAGCTTGAGCGGTCCTGCGGGGAATATTGTCTGCTAAGGAAGGTTTAAAAGAGGAATTGACGCGTTTGCGGTATAATCCCGCTATGTTTTTGCGCTCAATACTCTTTACTGAAAATAATAAAAAAACGAGGCGGAAGCTTTTGTCGGATGTTAATAACACCTGACTCAGGACTCCGCCTCGTCTGTTTTACGGCGTTTAATTATGCTAAAAATTCGTTAAAACTCAGTTCCACTTGATAATGCACGGGTCGTAATCCGACGGAGCATTGTAGCCCAAAAGTTCAATGCACGTTGTGGCGATGCTGCTGATACCGAGCCCCTCCGCAAGTTTTTTGTCGTACTCGCCGTTGTAAGACGGATCGTAGATAATGCAAGGAACAGGATTTAAGGAATGGCTTGTTTTCGCCTTAGGCTTTCCGTTTGAATCAAGAGCAAGGGAACCGTCCTTTTTATGCTCGAACATATCATCCGCATTGCCGTGGTCAGCTGTGATTACGAGAATACCACCCGCTTTTTCAACTGCGGCTCGAATACGTCCGATCTGCAAGTCAAGCGCTTCCATTGAGCAAACTACCGCTTCAAAAACACCGGTGTGCCCCACCATATCTCCGTTCGGGAAGTTCATTTTGATAAAATCCCATTTTCCGCTTTCCAGTTCTTTAATTACCCTATCCGCAATATCGGCGCATTTCATCCACGGGCGTTCCTCAAACGGTACGATGTCGGACGGAATTTCAACGTATTCTTCAAGTGATTTATTAAAATATCCGCTCTTATTTCCGTTAAAGAAGTATGTTACATGACCGAACTTCTGCGTTTCGGAAATTGAGAACTGCTTTACGCCGGACTCGCAGAGATATTCCGCCATCGTCCTGTCTATTGCCGGCGGATTTACCAGGTACTGGTGAGGAACGTGCAAATCGCCGTCGTATTCCATCATGCCGGCGTATTCAATCTTCGGTACGCGCACACGGTCAAACTCGGTAAGCTCTTTCGCTTCAAAAGCCTTTGTGATTTCCAAAGCGCGGTCTCCCCGGAAGTTAAAGAGGATGAAGCTGTCTCCGTCCTCTACCGTTCCGACTGGCTTTCCGTCCTCGGCAACAACGAACGGCGGTAAATCCTGATCTATCGCTCCGGTTTCCTCACGAAGCGTAACGATTGCATCGTGAGCGGACGGGAACGCCCTGGCATCGCCCAGAACATGGGTGTGCCACCCTTTTTCAACCATAGCCCAGTTTGCGTTGTAGCGGTCCATCGTTATTACCATTCTGCCGCCGCCGGATGCTATTTTAGCATCAAAGGTGCCGTCTGCCGAAAGTTCGGAAAGAAAGTCGGCGAAAGGATCAAAGTAGTCAAGAGCGGAAGTCGGATCAACGTCTCGTCCGTCCAGAAGAGCGTGTACGCGAACTTTTTTCACGCCCTCTTTTTTGGCTTCCGTAATCATATCTTTGAGGTTTTTTATGTGCGAATGGACATTTCCGTCTGAAAGAAGACCGAGAAAATGAAGTGTTGAATTATTGGTTTTAACATTGTTTATAAGACGAAGCCATGTGTCTCCTTTGAACATTTCTCCGGTTTCAATGGATGTTGCAACAAGTTTCGCCCCCTGAGCGAAAACCCGTCCGCAGCCCATTGCGTTGTGTCCCACTTCGCTGTTTCCCATGTCCGCGTCGGAAGGAAGTCCGACTGCCGTACCGTGCGCTTTAAGACGCGTCCACGGAGATGACGCAAAGAGATCGTCCAAATTTTCGGTGTGCGCCGCTTTAAATGCGTCTCCGTCCGCATAACGTCCGAATCCGACACCGTCCATGATTAAAAGAACCACCGGTCCTTTACGATTTATTTTGTTATTTTTTGTGAGTTTTTCTACAGCCATTTTAACCTCTGTATTTTTAAGATTGTGTTTTCGTTTAGAAGAAAACACGGCGAGCAAATTTTCAAAAACAAATTTTCTATTCCAAATTTGCGAAGATCGGAAAATTCCTCTCTATATATAGTATTAGTTAAAGCCGGCTGAATCAAGCCGGGGTATCTGTTTAGCATGCTGGTAATTCAATAGAAGAAAAAGAAGGCGGTACGGAGCCGTCTGTTTATGAAACTTTTTTGAAACCTTTTCACCACTTTAAAAAGAAGCCTCTTTTGTAAATTTCAAGTGTAATCAACAAGAATGCAAAATACCGGAGGTTTGTAATGAATAAAGACAATCAAATCAAAAAAAGAAAAGGCTTAAAGGACATTTGGAATGCCTATATGACGGAGGGTGCCATGTATGATGATTATGACATACTTTTTTGTCCGACAAGACTAATCGCAGCACCTAAGCTGATTTATACATGGATAGAGGCGCTGAAAATCCACAAGGAAATGTACAAGAAAAATAGGAATTACAAAATTGATGCTTTCGTTTGTTTTTACATTTTCGATCAGTATTTTGATGGAAAAATAAAGGGCGTTTGGGCTGATGCCAAGAGAGCGTTAAAAATTTTGAAGCATTTTAAAGGAATTATTACGCCTGACTTTTCTACATATCAGGATATGCCGTTTCCGGAAAAAATCAGAAACACGTATAGAATGAGGGCTTTTGGTTATTGGTGCGGGAAGAACGGACTTGAGGTTGTGAATAATCTTCGTTGGGGAACAAGAGAGACCTGGGACTACTGTTTTTGCGGGATAGAAAAACATTCGATTTTTGCTATAGGGACGGTGGGAGGAAGCCCAAGGTATCTTGCGGACAGGGAGCGTTTTGAGCAGGGGTTGCAGGAAGCGGTGCGCAGGCTTTGCCCTCATACGATAATTGTTTACGGTTCTGCTAACTATCCGTGTTTTGAAAAGCTTAGAGAGCAAGGAATTAGGATTCTCTCATACAAAAGCGCTACTGCAAACTATTACGATAGGAGGCGGCAGGAGAATGAGTAAAACTTATTCCGGTCTCTATGCCGGTACGATAGGCTCTCGACCATGTAAAGGCTCTGAAAGAGATTTGCAAGTAAAAGTTACAGACTGGGCGCAGGTTGAAGCGGATAAATTAGAGAAAATATCAAGAAAGAAAAGAAGGGATTTTAATACTGCAACAGTAGTTTATGATGAAAGCACGGGAAACTATTATTACGGGAGGAACGGGGGCATAGACATTTATAAAGAGCCCCATAATCCCGTTTTATATGGAGATGCAACGCACCCGCGGCTTTTGCCAAAAACTTCACCTTATTATTACGGTGTGGATAATTGCGCAGAGATACATGCTGTGAACAGAGCGTTGAATAGCGGAGCGAAACTTAAAAATTTAAGATTGTACACTATTCACGCGATTAGTGCGTCAAAGTTTTCTTTTGGTGATAAAAAGATGTCTTGTCAAAACTGCGCTTTTACGCTAAAAGGAAGAATCAAAGAAAACTATACAGGATGGGAGGTTTGATATGAAGCAAAAGTTGGATTTTACGGGAATATCTATGATAGGGAGATTCGCTTATGCCGCAATGTGTGCGGAAAGGTATGCGCTTGCCAAGTATCCGAACAAAGACTGGAGACGGCTGTTTGGGTGGATGTGGCAGGCAACATCTGAATATTTTGACGACTGGTACTATAGATTTGGGGATATTCTTCCTGAATTCTTATATGAATTTGATTATTACAAGCCGGATGCTTTTTCTTATCTTTCCAAAGAAGATTACGATTATTATTCTGTTTTTTTAAAGGATATAGATCAGAACATGGCGCGTCTAATCACAATTCCCGCTGAAATCTCAATGGTTTATGCGTATTCCAAAGTTCCGGGAGTAGGGCAGGAGAGCATAGATTTGGTAGAAGAGGCTATCGGAATTTTGGAAGAAAATAAAATTGAGCTGCCGGATATAAACAAAATCAAGTTCTGCGATTTTTCAAAAAGATATGGGTATGGCGAGAGCTTTGACGGCACCCGCTTGTCTATCATTTTGAACAAATAATAAGTCAAGCGAGGTCATCATCTTTTTTATTTTTTGCACTGCCTCATGGGTTTCAAAGGCTCATTATTGCATTTTTTATATCCTGATAATTCCAGGTTTTATTCAGGTGGGAATCCCAGTGGTAGGCTGCCAGGTGTATGCCACGGTCTCTAACAGCCTCCGGACATTTTTTCTTATTAATTCTTGAAGAATTGTATAAAACCAAAATGTTCAAATCATCTCTGACCGCTTTCTCGCATTCAAAAAGGACGTAACTTCTTAAATCTATGTGGTTGTTCCTTTCGCAGCCAATCCAAGAGATAAGGTGATGGCAAAAAAAACAACTTCCTTTAGTTAGTCTATCCGTGTGTTCTCCCACAATCAAAACGAAGTTTTTTGATGCGTTCAGTCTTTCCGCTAATGATTTTTTAATTGAGCATGGCAGGCTGTCATCTCTTGCTTGCATGAGTTCGTGGGCATCTGTAAAACTAAGATTCAGTCTCTCATTCTCGTTCCATTCGTAAAGTTTTGAAATTAAATTCTCGTCTCCGGTCCAATCTCCGGCAATATAAGTTCTTGTTCTGTATGTCATATCATTTTCTCCTTGAAAAAAAATCTATCTCTTCAGTAGTGT
>CAMKAB010000091.1 GCA_946410375.1 uncultured Spirochaetaceae bacterium | reverse complement strand
GGCATCAACACGACACGTTCCGTTATCCTCTGTGGAAGAAATAATCATACCTCTTCTCTGGTTCACCGTTCCGAAGATCGCTCCCTGGAACTCGGTAGGACCCTCGATCTCAACCTTCATAATAGGCTCGAGAATCGCCGGCTTCGCCTTGGAAAACGCTTCCTTGAAAGCACCGATTGCCGCCGTCTGGAAAGCCATATCGGAAGAGTCGACAGGATGCCATGCTCCGTCGTTCACGAGGCACTTCACACCCACAATCGGGAATCCGAGCTGCGGACCTTTCTTCATTGCGGACTGGAAGCCCTTATCGCAGGAAGGAATGTACTCGGTAGGAATCGCTCCGCCCTTAACCTCGTTTACAAACTCGTAGTCCTTCACTTCCTCATCGCTGCCGGGAACAGATACGATAGGTTCAATATATCCCGCCACGCGCGCGAACTGACCGGCGCCTCCGGTCTGCTTCTTATGGGTATAGTTGAAGTCCGCTCTCTGGGTAATCGTTTCTCTGTACGCAACCTGAGGCTGTCCTGTTTCAACCTCGCACTTGTATTCACGTCTCATTCTCTCAACGTAAACATCAAGGTGAAGCTCTCCCATTCCGCGAATAATAGTCTGATTGCTTTCCGGGTCGACATAGCACTGGAAAGTCGGGTCTTCCTTTGTAAAACGGTTAATCGCCTTGCCCATGTTATCCTGACTCTTCTTATCCTTCGGGAAAATAGCAAGACTGATAACAGGCTTCGGCACATACATGCTCGTCATGGAGAAATTTGCGTTTCCGCCGCAGAAAGTATCTCCCGATGCGCAATCAACTCCGAAGAGCGCCGCAATCTCGCCGCACTTCGCTTCCTGAATATCTTCCATCTCGGAAGCATGCATCTTAATCAGACGTCCGATCTTAATCTTCTTCTTCGTTCTCGTGTTGACAAGTTCATCGCCCTTGTGCAAACATCCCTCGTACACCCTGATGTACGTAAGCTGTCCGTACTGACCATCCTCCAGCTTGAATGCAAGAACCACCGGGTCTCTGTCCTCTCTTGATTCAAGAACGACTTCGCGCTCATTATCATCCAAATCAAGAGCCCTGTTCTCAACTTCCGAAGGATCCGGAAGATACTTTGTAACTCCGTCCAAAAGAGGCTGAATACCCTTATTCTTATGTGCGGAACCTACAAACACCGGGCACAATTTAAGAGCAAGAGTGCCTTTTCTGATCGCCTTCTCCAAAAGTTCCGGCTCCGCATCCTCTCCTCCGAGAATCTTTTCCATAAGATCGTCGTCAAAATAAGAGGCGGCATCAAGGAGCATTTCGCGCCTTTCCTCGGCTTCCTCAAGGAGGCTTTCCGGGATTTTGTCCTCGCGAACTTCCGTACCGTTGTTTCCCTCAAAGTAAAGCGCTCTCATGCGGACAAGGTCAACAACGCCCTCCAGATGATCCTCCAATCCGATAGGGAGCTCCACCATCACGGCATTCAGTTTCAGCTTTTCCTTCATCTGTTCCACAACGCGCTTCGGATTCGCACCTACACGGTCGCACTTATTGATGAATGCAATGCGGGGAACATGGTATCTGTTCATCTGCTTATCCACCGTAATGCTCTGGCTCTGAACTCCGCCGACGGAACATAAAACCAAAATAGCACCGTCCAGAACGCGAAGGCTTCTTTCTACCTCAACAGTGAAGTCGACGTGCCCCGGAGTGTCTATAACGTTTATTTCATATCCTTTCCAGTTTACACTCGTCGCAGCCGAAGCGATTGTGATGCCTCTTTCGCGCTCCAGTTCCATACTGTCCATCGTGGCGCCTACGCCGTCCTTTCCGTGGACTTCATGTATTGCATGTATTCTATTGCAATAAAACAAAATGCGCTCACTTAATGTTGTCTTTCCGCTGTCAATATGAGCACTTATTCCGATATTCCTCATCTTTGAGAGTTCTGCCATCTTCTACCTCTTCCTTATTAAGAAACCGATAATTCATCTCCGAAACCTCGTCCCGAAATATTAAATCCGCGGTTCTCGCTCTATTTCTATTAAGTTTTACTCTGATTACAAATGTCCGACGCTTAAAAAACACAAGACGAGAGAATTTAACACATATTTTTAAATCTTGCAAGATTTTTCTTATTTTTTTTAATCACTCGTAAGTTGTAAAATATAATTCCCCGCAATTCAGGTAATAAAAAAGTCTACAAAGCGGCTGTAACGGGCATTACAAAAAAGACCTCTGCAAGAGACTCGCTCTCACAAAGGTCAATATTTTACGGAAAATCAACTCCCAAACTTAGAAATCCACTTCCGTGTCGTAATAACAACATTTCAGAAGTTTTTCCATCTCTTCAACGCTCGGCTGTCTCGGATTAGAACCGGTACATGCATCAGCGATGGCGTTCACGGCAATATCGTGCAATCTCTCGAGGAAGACGCTCTCAGGCACAAAACCCTCGCTGCAAGGGAAGCTGTCCTTACCGTAGAACTTAATTCCGTGAGGAATATTCAGATCATCGTTAAACTTTCTGATATAAGCAATTAAAAGAGATACCTTTTCAGACTCGTCCTTTCCTCCGAGACCGATCACATCCGCAATCTTGGCATAACGCTTCTTAGCCGCAGGGTCCTTAGCATTAAAGGCAATTACCTTCGGAAGATACATGGCGTTCGCCGCACCGTGAATGATATGCGCACCGTAGTCTGCAAAAATCGCCCCGGTCTTATGAGCCATCGAGTGAACGATTCCGAGAAGCGCATTGCTGAACGCCATACCTGCCAGGCACTGCGCATTATGCATGGAATCTCTCGAGGACATATCCCCGTTGTAAGATTTTACCAAATTATCTCTGATCATCTCTATTGCATGAAGAGCAAGAGGATCGGTGTAGTCATTATTGGCAGTGGAAACATACGCCTCAACCGCATGTGTGAGCGCATCCATTCCCGTGTGAGCCACGAGTTTTTTCGGCATCGTATGAGCCAACTCGGGATCAACTATAGCGACATCCGGCGTAATTTCAAAATCCGCAATCGGATACTTTATACCCTTTTTGTAATCTGTGATGATAGAGAAAGCAGTTACCTCGGTAGCCGTACCGCTTGTGGAAGAAATAGCGCAGAAATGAGCCTTTTTGCGAAGCTCGGGAATACCGAACACCTTGCACATCTCTTCAAATGTAATCTCAGGATACTCGTATTTAATCCACATGGCTTTTGCCGCATCAATCGGCGAACCGCCACCGATAGCCACAATCCAGTCCGGACCGAAGTCCAGCATAGCCTGAGCGCCATTCATCACAGTATCTACCGAAGGGTCTGATTCAATACCCTCAAAGGTGCGGACTTCCATCCCGGCTTCTTTAAGATTGTTTATAACCTTGTCCAAAAAGCCGAACTTCCTCATTGAAGAACCGCCTACGCAAACCATAGCCTTCTTTCCTTTGAAAGACTTCAATGCATCAATAGCATTTTTTCCGTGATACAAATCTCTCGGTAAAGTAAAACGTGCCATACACACTCCTTTTAAAAAAGAAAATATCAATAAAATATAGGATAATGAAATATCCATATCCTGATAATCATATTATCCGTGTTTTTTTAAAAGTCAAGAGGAAAAAAGATATTTTCACGGGAACTTCACATTGTTTGCAAAACACAAAAAAATATCAGTTATAATAAAAAAAGTTTTCACGGAAAAATTCCCGAAAAAAAACGATCAATTTTCTTCTTAAAATTTTGATACTTTATATTGGATTTAATATATCCAAAATAACTTTCTTTCAAAATTGACATTTATTATAATTTTTGACATATTAAAGGAAAAGCATTATTAAGTAAGCATAAGACGGGGGTCGGTTGGCTTCGGAAAACACCAAAAACGGTTGGCCTTTTATCTTTATGCGGTATTTTTAAATTCACCACTCGATTTTTTAAGGAGGAAAAGCATGTCAGAAAAGAAAATAGCTGAAGACAAGACTTCTGTTTCATTAAAGAGTTTTATGGAATCTCAGGAAGCGAAGAAAAAAACGAAGAAACCGGTAATGATCTACATCAATGAAGAAACGTACAGAAGCGTTTTGAACATTGTGAGAACAAACGGCGTTTCTTTTAACTACTTTATTGACAATCTTTGCAGATTATTTCTTGAGGACAAAATCCAGATTAAGCCGGAAGATTTACAAACATTCTTTAAATAAAGGCTTATAGTAAACAACGCTTTTAAACAGCCGGTTAAAGGACGAAGAACAAGCTGACGGAGCGCAAGGCTTAAAGCATTACCGCAGCCTCAGACATTTTAAATTTTTTGGATTTGCATTTTTGAATTTTCAATTTTTGAATTATCATACTTCCGACGGCTGACGCTTTTAAGCAGCGTTTTAAACAACGTTTGGAAAAATATCCGGACGTCAAACCCGAAAAGATGCTCAGAAAGCGCTGTGCGGTTTTCGCCGTACAACGCCTGGCGTCTGTTTTTCGGGAATCGGTTCCCAAAATCCTTCCCAAAATCTGTATGCCGATTTCAAATAATTTCAAGTATCGGTTTTATCGGTTTCAAATATCCGTTTCATTCAGCTGTTTCCCCGGTTTCTAAACATTTCCGAATAGCGCGAATACCGGTTAATACCGGTTCAAATAGCGGTTAATACTAAAGGTTATACCAAATGCGAACCCGTTCCGAATAACGATTCGTTCTGAAAGTTCTATCCCGCACATTCAAAACCCGTTAAAGTCGCACCGAACCGTTAAGAAATAAAACACAGAGAACAATCGCGAACATTCCGAAAAAACTATATCGTATAGAACCACTCATCGGGCATTTTGCTGTCCGATTTTCTATGAGACCCGTTTCTAAACTCCAATTCGGGCGCTTTAAGACTCACCCTTGTATTCGCGGGAACTGAAGATGTTATGAACGCATTACCCCCGATAACGACATTCTCCCCTATGATAGTTTCTCCTCCAAGCACCGATGCACCGGAATAAATCGTTACATTATCATGAATTGTTGGATGTCTCTTTGTTCCGCATATACTCTGGGCGTTCCGAGTTGAGAGCG
>CAMKAB010000090.1 GCA_946410375.1 uncultured Spirochaetaceae bacterium | reverse complement strand
GGGCTTTGTTATGGCAAGCGGAAACAGCACATATTATGGTTACAGGTATTATAATGAAACCATGTGGTGGGCTGGAGCCGGAATAATTATTCTGGGCTCTCTTTTTTCGTGGATCGGAAGTTTTTTTATATACGGATTCGGAGAGTTGATTGAAAACAGTGCGGAAAGCAAAAAGCTTTTGCAGAAATTAAACGGAATAGAAATTGAATCGGAAGAAGTCAAAGATAATGAAGCTGCCGAATCTGAAAAGACGGAAAATGAAAATACGGATAGTTCTTCTGAAAATGCCGTGTCTGAAATAAATTAGATCAATTTTTTATCGTAAATTTGAATAAAAAAAGGAGAATTGTTATGAAAATTGCTGTTTTTAACGGAAGCCCGAGGGCTGTTAATACGAGTGCTATGGTGACCGCTTTTGCGGAAGGAGCAAAGGCTGCGGGACACGAAGTGGAAGTGTACCATGTGGGAAGAATGAAGATTGCGGGATGTCTCGGCTGCGAGTATTGCCACACAAAAGGCAACGGCGCGTGCATTCAGAAGGATGACCTGGAAAAGATCATGCCTGCCTACAAGGAAGCTGACATGATTGTCTACGCTTCTCCCATATATTATTTTGCAATGACTGCGCAGATTATGGCGGCAATGCAGAGGGTTTATTGCGTAGGAAAGCCGGTTAAGGCATCCAAGGCGGCATTGCTTCTCTCTTCCGCATCTCCTGCCGTGTATGATGGCGCTATTGCGACATATAAGAACGCCACCGGATATATGGGAATGGAGAATATGGGTGTTTTCACGCTTAACGGAAGTGAAAACCAGAATCCTGAGAAGATGGCTGAGATTACGGCTTTTGCTAAAAATCTGTAATTGACGTTTATCTGTCGTTTTACGATGCTGTTTGTTTTTTCGGATACTCTTTGAAAACAGCCGTTTTGCGGGTGTTTTCGTCAGGTTGTCTGAAGTCGGAAAAGGGGTGTGTTGTGGGTATTCAAATTGAGAAAGCGAGTGCTCCATTCTTTGAAATGAGGTATTTTAAGTTCGGTCATGGAGAAAAAACGCTTGTTATTTTGCCCGGACTCAGTATTCACAGCGTGATGGATTCCGCCGAGGCTGTTGAAAAAGAGTATGCTCTTATGGAAGATGAGTTTACCGTGTATGTTTTTGACAGACGAACGGAAATACCGGCGAATTATTCAATCGGAGAGATGGCTCGGGATACTGCGAAAGCGATGAAAATCTTACATCTTTCCGATACGTATCTTTTCGGCGCTTCCCAGGGTGGGATGATAGCAATGGAAATGGCATTGCAGGAATCTCTCCCGGCGGAAACGACGGTGGATGATGCTTCGGATAAGGATAGCTTAAAGCCGGAGACATTTGTTCCTGGTAAAAGAAATCCGCACCTCATAAAAAAACTTGTGCTCGGTAATACCGCTTCCGAGACAAATTCTTTTCAGAGCAAAGTTATAGAAGAATGGATAGAAAAGGCTCGAAAAAAAGATGCGGAGGCGCTTTATCTTGATTTCGGGAAAAGGCTGTATTCGCACGAGGTGTTTGAAAGCGTTCGCGAGATGTTGGTAACGATGTCAAAAAGCGTCACGGAGGCGGATTTAAAACGTTTTATTATTCTTGCCGGTGCAGCAAAGGCTTTCAATGTTACACGCAGTCTGAAAAAAATAATGGTCCCCACGCTGATTATCGGTTCGCAAGACGACGGAGTTTTGGGGGCGGAAAGCACGCTCGTGATGATAAAAGCGGTGGAAGGCAAATCTAATTTTGAGCATTACGTCTATAACGGCTACGGACATGCGGCTTTTGACACCGCTCCCGATTACAGGGAAAGATTATTGAATTTTTATTTAGGTTAAAATAAGGAACATGCGATGTTTTCATTATTAGTATCTTTTTTGGTTTTGATAGCGGGTTATTTTGTTTACGGCAGGGTTGCTGAGAAAGTTTTTTCCCCGGATGGAAGAAAAACTCCCGCCATTGCGATAAATGACGGAGTTGATTGTATTCCGATAAAGCCCTGGAAAGCATTTCTCATTCAGCTTTTAAATATTGCCGGAACGGGTCCTATTTTCGGGGCGTTGATGGGCGCGTGTTTCGGCCCTGTCGTTTTCTTATGGATTGTTTTGGGGTCCGTGCTCGGCGGAGGTGTGCATGATTATTTTTGCGGAATGATTTCCAGCAGAAATAGGGGTGCATCCGTTGTTGAGCTTTCGGGCAATTATTTGGGACGCGTAGTAAAGAGTTTAATGCTGGTGTTTACTCTTTTGCTTTTGGTTTTAACCGGGGCGGTGTTTGTGAACAGTCCGGCATCATTATTGACTATTCTTACCAGGAAATGGGCGTTCGGTGAGAATTTCTGGATTATCGTTATTCTGGTTTACTATCTGCTCGCCACTTTGCTTCCGATTGATAAAATCATAGGACGGTTTTATCCGGTTTTCGGTTTTTTGCTTCTTCTTATGGCTGTCTGTGTTTTGGGCGGAATCGTTTTCGGACCTTATAAAATTCCGGAAATAACATTGAGCGGTCTTCATCCGGAAAATCTGCCCGTATGGCCGTTTATGTTTATTACCGTGGCATGCGGAGCTGTTTCGGGATTCCATGCAACGCAGTCTCCTGTTGTTGCAAAGTGCATTACTTCCGAAATGCATGGCAGAAGGGTTTTTTATGGTGCAATGATATCCGAGGCTGTGATTGCATTGGTCTGGGCTGCGGCCGGAGTGGCTTTTTACGGAAGCACGGAACTTTTGAATAACGCCCTGCATAATTTTGGCAATTCGGGAACCGTGTACGAAATCTCCCGTACCGCTTTGGGGAGTTTCGGAGGTGTTTTGGCTATTGTCGGGGTTATTGTGTGTCCGATTACTTCGGGAGATACTGCGTTCAGAAGTGCGAGACTTATTGTTGCTGAAATTACGCATTTAGACCAGAAAAACATAAAAAACAGGCTTGTTATCACCATTCCTTTGCTCTTTTTGGGCGCTTGTCTGACTCAGATTGATTTTGACGTGTTGTGGAGATATTTCTCATGGGCGAACCAGACTCTTGCCATGATGTCCCTTTGGGTTTCCACTGCGTATCTGATAAAAGAAAAAACCTGTAAGGCGGTATCTTTTATTACGGCGATTCCCGCAACTTTCATGAGCGCTGTGAGCTTAACGTACATACTGATGGCGAAAGAGGGATTCAGGCTCGGAAGAAACATTGCCTACCCGGCGGGAATCTGTTTCGGTTTCGTGTTGTTCTGTTTTTATCTTTTCTTTATGAGCAGAAGCAAAAGGGGACTGAAATAGTCTTTCCCGGAATTATCCTGACTCTTGTATTTATTTTATTGAAAAAAACGGTAATTGGTATAAAATTAAAATGGACGGGAAGCGCCGGATTTATCGGCTGAGCGGGGCGGAAGTGTTTTTCTGCGCCCGGTTTGCGTGCGGCGTTTTCGTCTTGTGAGCGATTGATTTTAATTTAAACCGGCGTTATGCGTGCGCAGAGGGTCGGAATATAAGGTGGAGAATTATGGTTATTTTATCATTGAATTGCGGCAGTTCTTCCGCAAAGTATCAGGTGTACGACTGGGATAATAAAGATGTCCTTGCTGTGGGTGTTGTTGAACGTATCGGACTTGATTATTCAACTATTGAGCATAAAGCCACAGGTAAAGAGGAATACTCTTCCAAATTTACGTGCCCTACTCATAAAGAGGCGGTTGAGTTAATCATTAAAATGATTACGGATAAGGATTACGGAGTAATTAAGGACGTAAGCGAGATCGGAGCGGTGGGCCATAGAGTTCTCCATGGCGGCGAGTATTTCAAGAAGAGCGAACTGGTTACGGACGATGTGATTGAGAAATTGAAAAAGGTTATTCCGCTCGGACCGCTGCATATGCCTGCGAATATCGGAGGAATTGAAGCGGCTCGTAAGGTTATGCCGAATGTGCCGCATGCGATTGTGATGGATACGGCGTTCCATCAGACAATGCCGGCGGAAGCGTATATGTACGCCCTTCCGTATGAATGGTATGAAAAATACAGTGTGCGTCGCTACGGATTCCACGGAACAAGCCATCTCTATTGTTCAAAGAGAGCGGCTCTGCTTTTAGGTAAGGAGAATAAAGACACGAATGTTATTATTTGCCATATCGGAAACGGAGCGAGCGTGGCTGCCGTAAAGAACGGAGTTTGCATTGACACTTCAATGGGATTGACCCCGCTTGAAGGTTTGGTGATGGGCACCCGAAGCGGAGATATGGATCCTGCGATTATGCCGTATATGATGAAGAATCTGAGCATTACCGATCCTCAGGTTATGGATACGTATCTTAATAAGAAGTCCGGTCTTGTCGGTCTTTGCGGAATGAGCGATCGGCGCGATGTTGCGAATGCTGCGGCGGACGGAGACAAAAAGGCTCAGCTTGCGGTTGATATGGAATGCCACAGATTAAAGAAGTACATCGGCGCTTACGCTGCGCTTTTAGGCAGAGTGGATGCGGTTGTGTTCACGGCAGGTGTCGGAGAGATGAGCCCTCTTATCAGAGGCGGCGCGGTGAGTGGTCTTGAGATGTTCGGAATTAAACTTGACAAGCATAAAAACGAGATTTGCATGTGCAGAAATGCTGAGTTTGAAATTTCCGCAGACGATAGTCCGGTAAAGATTTTCGTGATTCCTACCGATGAAGAGCTGGTTATGACGGAAGATGCGTATGCGCTTATGAACGGCACTTACAAGGTCCATACGGATTTCCATTACAGCTTTGAGGATGCTTCTTATGTGAATAAGGCAAGGGCGAGAGCGCTTCCGGGGAACCTTGCGAAGCGGCCTGAGCTTAAGGATATAATTGCTTTGCCGAAAAGAAAATAAATAAGATTCCCAAGCGGAACGGTTTCGGTCGGTTCAGGGATGGTTTCAGGGCGGTTTTTCGTTTTGAATGATATTTTCCGAAAAAACGGACCGGGTGAAAAAGGGAATGCTGAAAGGGTGGTTAAAAAGTCCCGTGAGAGGGCTTGAAATCACCCTTTTTTGTTGTAAAACGGTATTTTGAAA
>CAMKAB010000089.1 GCA_946410375.1 uncultured Spirochaetaceae bacterium | reverse complement strand
CAAGGGTGAGTGCGAAGAGGATAAACGAGATTTTGGAGACTGAGGTTGATATTAAAAGCCCGAATGAGCCGATAAGAATTGAGGATGAAAATAGTCCGGAGAGCGAGGCTTCTTCATCGGAAGGGATGGTTTCACGTTCGGCGCCTTGTGGTGCGGATTCCGGGACTCCGAACGTTCCGTCAGAGAAAAAGAATACGTTTCCGCGGGGCGTTGTTGAATTTAAAAATGTTTCGTTCGCGTATTCTAACAGCACTGAAAATGTGATTAACGATGTTTCATTCGTGGCGGAAGGGGGAAAAACAACCGCAATCATCGGGTCCACGGGAAGCGGGAAAAGCACCCTCCAGCGTCTTATCATCAGATTGTATGATGTTAAAAGCGGTGCGGTTCTTTTGGATGGAGCGGATGTCCGCGCCTATGATTTAACGGATTTGCGGGACAGAGTGGGCTATATTCCGCAGAAAGCGGTGCTTTTTACCGGAACTATTGCCGATAATGTGCGGTACGGACGAGGGGATGCGTCGGACGAAGATGTCAGGAATGCGCTCGAAACGGCTCAGGCTCTTGATTTCGTGTCTTTGCTGGAGGGCGGTATAAACGCCCGCGTTTCTCAGGGGGGAAAGAATTTTTCGGGCGGACAGAAACAAAGGCTCGCTATTGCCCGTGCGCTTATTAAGGATTGCAGGGTGATGGTTTTTGACGATAGTTTTTCCGCTTTGGACTACGCCACGGATGCAAAGCTTCGTCGTGCGCTGAACGAGGATTCCGCTTTGAAAAACCGGACGAAAATCATTATCGCTCAAAGAATCAGTACGGTGATGAATGCCGATAAGATTATTGTTTTGGATAAGGGACGGAAAGTTGCGGAAGGAAAGCATAAGGAGCTTTTAAAGTCGTCTGAATTGTACAGGGAGATTGCAATGAGTCAGTTGTCTCCGGAGGAGTTGGAATAATGCCGGGACCTATGAATCGTATACAAACAGAAAAAGTTAAGGACTTTAAAGTTACTCTGAAACGTTTTGTCGCTCTTCTCGGACCTCATAAATTCACTTTTGCGCTTTCTTTTGTCTGCGCTTTTATCGGGGTGTACGCTTCTGCGCTCGCACCTAAATATTTGGGATATGTTATAACGAATATCGTTTCCGGGATGAAAAATCATCGGATAGACACGGTTTTGGTATATCGTTTTCTAACGATTATGCTGATTTTGTACATCACAACGCCTGTTTTCAGGTTCTTGCAGCATTTTATAATAGCCGGTGTTTCGGGAAGGGTTGTTTCCGATCTGAGGAGCTCGCTTAATGCGAAGCTGGATAGGCTGCCGTTGAAATATTTTGACGGTACGACGCAGGGCGATATCATGAGCCGGCTTACGAACGATATTGACCGCATAGACGAGAGTTTGCAGGAAGGTATCAGTCAGAGCGTTATCAGTGTGTTCACTCTTCTTTGCCTCTTTGTGATGATGCTTTCCACCGATGTCGTGCTTACGCTTGTTTGCATTATAACCGTTCCGCTTATGCTTCTTTCCGTGTCTTATATTATCAGGTTTTCCCAGAAATTCTTTGTGAAGAATCAGAAGTTTTTGGGAGAATTGGACGGTCATGTTGAGGAGGTATACGGCGGTCACAGCGTGATTAAGGCGTTTAATCGGGAAGATGAGGCGATTTCCGATTTTGACGAGATAAACGGCAGGCTGTACGAATCGGGGTGGAAGAGTAATTTTTACGGTGCTATGTCCTTTCCTGTTACGGGTTTTTGGGGAAATTTGGGTTTTATTTTCGTAACGGTGGCGGGCGCACTCAGAGCGGTGAAAGGTTTTATCACCGTGGGTGAGATTCAGGCGTTTGTCCAGTATGTTCGCAGATTTAATATGCCGATTCAGGAAGTGGCGAATTTCTCAAATATGTTTCAAAGCACCCTTGCCGCCGCCGAGAGAATTTTTGAGGTTCTTTCCGAGCCGGAAGAAGAGGATGATGGGGCGGAGTCTTCCGTTCCGGCACGCGGAGAGATTGAGTTCAGGGATGTGAGTTTTTCCTACACGGAGAATAAGCCGCTTATTTCGGGTTTTAATTTGAAAATTCCGAGCGGTACGAAAGTTGCCATTGTGGGGCCGACCGGAGCGGGAAAAACGACTGTAGTTAATCTTCTCATGCGCTTTTATGATGTCTCTTCGGGAGAGATCCTCGTGGATGGAATAAATATAAATCGCTGGCCGCGTGATGTTTTGAGAAACGAGTTTGGAATGGTGCTTCAGGATACGTGGCTTTTCAAAGGCACAATAGCGGAGAACATTGCTTACGGCGCAGGGGATAATGATGTGAGCGAAGAACGGATTTCCGAGTGCGCAAAGAGTGCGTGCGCCGATCATTTCATAAACGCTCTGCCCGGCGGGTATCGTTTTGAGATTAACGAAGAGGGAAGCAATATCAGTCAGGGTGAGAAACAGCTTATAACGATAGCGAGGGCGTTTATGTCCGAGCCGAGGATTTTGATTTTAGATGAGGCGACGAGCAATGTCGACACGCGTACCGAAGCGCTTGTCCAAAGGGCGATGGAGAATTTAATGGCGGGGAAGACGAGTTTCATTATCGCTCATCGGCTGTCAACCATTAAAGAAGCGGATATTATTCTTGTTATGAATAACGGAAACATTGTTGAAAAGGGTACGCATACGGAGCTTTTGAAGAAGGGCGGTTTTTACAGCGACCTGTACTACAGCCAGTTCTCGGGAAAGGAGATGTAGGGCGCGGAGGTTTTGCGGAGCTTTCGTTATTCGCTTTTGAGTCTGTGTTCCGAACGGGCAGGCAAACGGGAGCCTGTTTCAGGTTTTTCGTTTTGTGCGATGAACGCCTCGTCGTAAAGTCGTCGGGATAGGTTCTGAGCGCGTAATGACTGAGATAGGCTTCGGGTGTAAGTCCCCGAGCGCGTAATGATTGAAACATTTTTCGGGTGTTAGTGGACCGAGCGCGTAATGTCTGAGACACTCTTCGGATGTTAGAACCGCTTTTTCAGTCCAGGTCGTCGTACATATCGGATAAAATCGCTCTGAATTCGGAGTTCGCGTTTTTCAGTATTTTTGATCCGCGCGTTATTTTGCAAAGGCTGATTTCCATTTCTTTTGCGATTTTTCGTTGCGGTTTACCCTGATATAGTTCCTTCATAAGGAACCATCGTTTGGAGATGTCTTTAAGTTCCGCATCGGTGAAAAGTTCCTGAAACAGCGATCTCATTTTCTTTTTATCCGTTGTTCTGTTGAAAATATCAATGATTTCGTCTAAATTGTCCAAATTTTACTCCTTTCAGCGTAAAAATGCTCTTTTTGCGTCCGGGACGCCGAGTGCCGCAAACGGACCTTCGCCGAGCGCGACGCCTGCAAACGCAAACGGAAGCTCTTTTGGCGTCCGGGACGTCGAGCTCAGCAAGCGGATATATATTCGCCGAGTTCAGCATCCGTAAATGCGGACACAGGCGTTCACATGCTGTTTGGGACGCCGAGTGCGGCAAACGGACCTTCGCTGAGCGCGACGCCCCGAAATTTTCAGTTTTTTCGCTGTTTTAATCGGAACCTTTCAACTTTTGTAAATTCCCCTTTTACAGCGAAAGATTAAATCCGATTTCCGCTGAAACCTTGTTTGAGCTTTTATTGATATTATACTTCAAAATACATTCAAGTGAACAGAAAATATTTCCCGCAGCCATTCCGAGGGTAGGCGTAGTTACGAGCGTGATACCGGTGAAAATGATGTCTTCCGTGTCCTTGTTGTTGAAGAACTTTCTTTTTTGGTAACCCACTGTTGTTATAAGCCTGTTGAAATAGATAGGAATGTATTTTGTGCCGCCCTGTATTTCCAAAGCAAAAGGCACAAGACTTCCGGTGAAGCGTAGTTCGTCTTTGTTTTTGTATGAAAGACTGAGCGTTGCCGGGAGGTTTATCGTGTACTTGTTTTTTCTGAAATCAATAGGGAGCAGGTGAGGCAGCTTGAAAGCGGTGTATGAGTAAAGTTTGAGTTCGCTATCATCTCCGAGCGTATATTTAGCCTCGCCCGAAACTGTTAAAGCGGCGTAATCCAGCGGACCGCGCCCCATTGACTTTACGGCGTTGAAAGATGTCCGCGCTCCGATCCTGACCTTCCAGTCCGCATCCGTTTTGTAAAAAGGACTCAGGAAGACCTCCGCATTAAAGGATGCTCCGTCCGCGAATGAAGGACGATATTGTATTCCGGCCTCCCCTTCTGCGTATAATTTTTCGGTTTTCGTGTTGTAATGGAACTTCGCGGATTCTCCTAAATAGAAATGACTGTCGTTCAGTTTTTCCTGTGCATTTAGCACGCCGAAAATTCTTTTTTTGTCGAAATTGTAGCCGACGGATGCAAGTGCGTTCCATCTGTCATACGGATCTGCGGTAACATATGTGAGACCGAGTCCTATCATTGTATCGTCCGAATCGGAATATGTGGCAATGGGGAGTATTGAGCCTTTAAAGAGGTACGGCGATGATTTGAAATTCCCCTTTCCCTGATTTTTTTCCTGATTCTTCGGTGCGTTTATTGTTTTCGGGGATGTGAAGCGCGTTCTGTTAGGCTCCAAAGAAGATATGGGAACATCCTGATAAATAACATTTTCCAAAAGAGTGAGCGGATAATAAATATTTGTGTCCGTTTCGGTTGTGGTGCCGTAGGAGAGAGATTCGTCCTCGGAATTTTCGGAGTCGTGCTGTTTTTCGTCCTCGCTGTCCTCTGCGGCATTTTCTTTGTCTTCGGAGGCGTTGTTATTTCCTTCGATTTCACCGGAGGACGATGGTGCGGAATCGGCTCCCGAACCGCTGTTTGACGGATTCTGTCCGTCGGTAAGAGATGTTTCAAAAATATCGTGGGATTCGCCGTTTACAGAGATTTTTTTATCTGTTGACGATGTATCGGAGCTGTTTTCGGCTGCACCTGCGGAAAAAGCGACCCCGTCGGTTGGCGACGAACCGTAGTCATCTGTTTTCGTTGTGTTGTCGTCCGAGAGTCCGGCGATGTCCGTTAATGATGTCTCGTTTTGGTTTCCGGCATTGCGATCCGCGCCGAAAGCGAGTACCTCT